>DATLGP010000028.1:0-5227 GCA_035540395.1 Actinomycetota bacterium | reverse complement strand
TGGCCGATCGAGTGCAGGAGGTGGGTTTTGCCCAACCCCACTCCCCCATAGATGAACAAGGGGTTGTAGGCGCGGGCCGGCGCCTCGGCAACTGCGAGCGCCGCGGCGTGGGAGAAGCGATTCGATCCTCCGGTGACGTAGGTCTCGAAGGAGTACCTGGGGTTGACGAACGAGGGCTCGCGCTGAACCGGGGCGGGGTTGGGGTAGTCCAGAGCAGCTGCCGGAGCCGAAGCGGCGGCATCGACCGCTAACCGGACGTCAACCGCACGGCCGGCGGCTTTTTGCACTGCGGTTTCAATAAGAGGCAGGTATCGGGGTTCGATCCATTCCTTGGCAAACTTGCTGGGCACCAGCAGTTCCAGGGACGAAGGAGTTTGGGATCCGGGCCTGATGCCTGCGAACCACGATTGGTAGATGGGCGGAGCCACCTGGGCGCGGATCAGTGAGGCGGCCTGGCCCCATACATCAGCCGTGGTCGGTGGGCCGGGGGCTATGAGCTTGCCGCCCGGTCCGAGGGCCGGAAAAGCCGAAAAGAGGGCGTTTTTGGGCCGAAATTGATGAAATTAGGGCAAAAAGCCGGGCGCGTGGGGGAGTTGTCCACAGGGCAGTCCACAGATGTGGAAAAGATGGGAGTAGCCACAGCTAGGGTTTACACCTCCTGGTAGCACCTATTCAGTAACAAGCCCTCTGGGGGAAGAGCGAGGGGAAGCAACCAGGGCTCGGCGATTATAGACAGCGTTCGCAGCCCTTCTCAACGCAGGGAAAAGCGCGGTAGGAGGGCGGGAAAAGCCCGAGGAACGGGCGAGACGAGGGACGGCTATAATCGATGAGGACTGTGCCGCCACCGACGGACCTCTAGGCGGAAACCCCGGGAGAAAATTGTGAAACGAACCTATCAACCCAACACGCGTCACCAAAAGAAAACCCACGGCTTTCGGGTGCGCATGCGCACCCGAGCGGGTCGGGCGGTGATCGCGCGGCGCAGGAGGAAAGGCCGGGCCCGACTCACACACTAAGCGCCGGGAACGTGGCCGTGGCGGCCGAGGGCAAACTGCGTTCGGCCTCCGAATTCCGGCGAGTGTTTCGAGAAGGAAGAGCCGTGAGCACTCCGCATCTTGTGATCCATACCGCGAAGCGGGCCGATACCGGTTCGGGCCGCTACGGGCTGGTTGTGTCAAAAAAGTTCGGAAATGCGGTGGTCAGGAACCGTGCCCGGCGTCAACTGAGGGCTGCAGTGGCCATGGCGGGAGGTATCCCACCCGGTGTAGACAGCGTGATTGTCGCCAAGCCGGGAGCGCAGCTGCGGGTCGCAGCGTTGGCCCAGGAGATATGGCAGATTATGGATGAGCATGGTGCCGATAAGTGGCCGGGAGGGTCGAACGATGGCCGCTAGCGGGCTCAGCCGGCTGTTGGTGGGCCTTATCAACATATACCGGCGATTCATCTCCCCCCTGTTTCCGCCAAGGTGCCGGTTCATTCCGTCCTGTTCGACCTATGCAGCAGACGCCATTGCCGAGTATGGACCCGCGAAGGGTGTGTGGCTCGGTATCCGGCGGATCTTGCGATGCCACCCCTTCCATCCGGGCGGCGTTGACCCTATCCCCCGCCGCCAGTAAGGACTGAGGAATGTTCCAAGCACTGCTTCACGGTATGGGCGAGTTGCTCGCTTATTTCTACTCGATCATCCCGAACTATGGCCTGGCGATCATCATGCTCACCATTCTGGTGCGGACCGCGATGATCCCACTGGCGATCAAGCAAGCGCACAGCATGCAGGCGAACCGGGGCAACGCCGAGAAGATGCGCAAGCTGCAACCGCAGATCAAGAAGATCCGGGAGAAGTACAAGGACGACAGACAGCGTCAGTACGAAGAGCAGAAGAAGCTCTACGAGGAGAATGGCGTCAACATGTTGGGCGGCTTGAGCGGGTGCCTGCCGATGTTGCTGCAGATGCCAATTTTCTTCGCGATGTACGCCGTCCTGCAGGGATGTTCCAGCCTGTTCGGGGGCCGAGACCATTGCGAGCCCGGTTACCACATACCGGACGGCAGTCCGCTTTATCAGGCGATCGTTGAGCAGTCGGCAACCTTTCTGGGCACCAACCTGGAGCTGCGGCCCCAACAGGTGTGGGCGGCTTCGGGGCTGATTCCGTCGTTGCCCTACGTGGTTCTGATCGGGGTCATGGCCGGGACGATGTGGTACCAGACGCAAATGATGATGAAGGCGCAGCCGACGCCGGACCCGCAGTTCGCCGCAACCCAGAAGATCATGAAGTTCATGCCGATCATGCTCGTGTTCTTTTCGTGGAATTTTCCGGCCGGCCTGATCCTGTACTGGAGCGCCACCAACACGTGGACCATCGGGCAGCAGTGGGTGTTGATGAAGAAGTACGGCGGTACCCTGCCCGAGCCGCCCAACGGGAAGGCGAAGACGTCCGGCAAGAAGCCTGCGGCCGGCCCCGCCGCCGATGAGCCTGCGCCCAAGGGACGGAAGACGCCCTCCACGAGCGTGGCGAAGGACAAGCCGCCGACCGCTAAAGCCAGAGGGACCGGTGCCAGCCCGAACCGTGGGGGCCAGAAGCGTCCCGCGGGGTCTGGGTCGACCGGTGGATCGCGCAAGGCGAGCGGCGGGTCGCGCCCCGCCGCCAAGCAGGCCCGGCCAGGCGCCAAAGGCGCCGCGGGCAGCGGCAAAGGAGGAGTTAACGGGCAGAGTGGTAAGCAGGCGCCGTCGACCAACGGTAAGGCCGGAGCGGCCGACGCTCCCCCGCCGGCTGCCAAACCCAAGGGTTCTGGTGCACGCAAGGGCAATAAGGGGGGACGCAGGTGACGGATGGCGGAGGCGCGGCGGACGAAGCGGCGGACGTGGCAGGCGTCGCCGCCCCGGTTGACGAACCGGACACGTTGGATGCCGAAGAGGTTCTCGAAGATGCGCGGGAGGATGCTCTCGACTTCCTCGAAGGCCTTCTTGACGCGATGGAAGCAGACGGGGACGTCGCTGCCGACATAACCGAGGATGGCGCCATCGCTGCTGAGATCACTGGCGGGGATGGCGGGCTGCTGATCGGAAGCCGGGGGCAAACGCTCGAGGCGATGCAGGAACTGCTCCGTACTGTGGTCCAGCGTCAGGCGCAAACTCGGGTCCGGGTTACCCTGGATGTCGAGGGCTACCGGGAGCGTCGGAAGGAAGCCGTGCGCCGGCTGGCAGAACAGATGGCCGAGCGGGCGCTGGCCGAGGGCGAGGTCGAGTTGGAGCCGATGAACGCCTACGAGCGCAAGATTGTCCACGAGGCGGTAGCCGGCATCGCTGGGATTAGTAGTGTCAGCGAGGGTCAGGATCCACGCCGGCGGGTGCTGATCCGTAGGGACACCTAGCAAAGCATCTACACCCACACGGGCTTGTCCCAACCCGCTCCACGTGGAGCGATCCGGTTGAGTGAGGGTAACATCCCCCTCCGGCACATCCCCCCACATACCCCCGCCCGAGACGATCCGAACAGCACCGTTCCACGTGAAGCGGCTTACAGGCCCGCAAGCCGCTTCACGTGGAGCGGGTGCGCGGCTTGGGTAGGGAAGGGGTGCCGGAGTCCATGAAGATCTTGCTTCCGGTCGGAGATGGCCTCTGCGGCTGCATAGCAACGACTCAGGCCCCCTACCTGGCGCAGATAGACCGTGGAGTTCTCTACCGTTCCGCGACGGCCAGGACAGGGGTTCCTCGCCTGCTGGCACTCGGCGTAGGTTGCTGCACTGGCTTTCGATTGTTGCTAAACACCACGGACCGCTGTCCGCCGGCGATAGAAGAGGGTCCCCCCGACTGCATCGTCGCAATTCGTATGGTGTCGACAGCGTTTCTCAAGTAAGCACCGGCATCGCGTTGCGGACTCCGGGCGAAGCCCATGCACGAGCGTGGGTCGGTTAGTCAGTCATATGTTGTGCCGAGCAGGTCTTGAGGCGGGAGTAAAAGATTGATCCGGCCCCGAGCCAGCCTCGGGTAGTTTGAGTCCGGCGTTTGTGCCGACTACGAGATGTCGATCAAGACGCCGGAGATCGGGCCCAACGGTACTGCGGTCGCTCCGGTAAGACCGTCCCAGGTGGACACTGAGCTCCCGTGCCGTTGCGGTGGCCTACCCAGATTGCTGTCGACAGGCCCGGCGTGTAACCGGTGCGTTGAAAAGTGGCGATACGGAGCGGTGCCAATAGGACCCTCTTCCGCTCCGCCGTCGGGGCGGTCTCGCAGCCGCCCTCGCCGGGGGAGGCGACGCTGCTCCCCGTGAAGCATGGGAGCTGGGGGGCAACGGACCTGCGTGAGTGCCCGACGTAGTTGAGAGCTCAGACGGCCCCCGATGTGGCGAGGCCGTCTGGGGTGCGGTAGCTCATTAACGCAAGCTCATGGAGGGGGAGCGGAGCCCTCAATCGTCCAGCAGACCAATTCGGCAATGGTCGTGCCCGGCGTTCAAGTGGGAAAGGGATTCTCCCTGCTCCCCGTGGAGCAGTGGGAAAGGGAAGAGGCCTCGGAGAGACCTGACGTACTGGCTCCGTGTGGACAGGTGGTCCAGCGCCGATTGGGCGTCGTATCCTCTCCTCTCGACGTCGTGATTGTGACTCCCGGGGTGCTGCACCACAAGACGGGCCAGCTAAGCGGCGGCCAATTGAAGAAAAGAATTCGGGCCCAAATGTTTGACCGCTGCACCGGATCGGTCTACTCTCTGGATAGCAGGCCTTCGAACAGACACACCGCTGGTATCCCCAGCGGTGTTTGCCTACCTCAAGTTGAACCCGAGGGTTAGTGTTGTGGCGTATTCGGAAGGCAGTATTGAGTTGAGTGACACCTATACCGCGGATGAGGAACCCACCGAGACCCGGGCCATTGCGGTCGTCAACCACAAGGGTGGGGTGGGGAAGACCACCACGGCGATCAACCTCGGTGCCTGGCTGGCGCTCGAGGGTCATTCCGTCCTGGTGGTGGACCTTGACCCCCAGGCGAATGCTACAACCGGGTTGGGTGTTGACCCGCGTCGGGTGTCGAGCAGTATCTACCAGATTCTGGTTAACGGCACCCCGATCGAGGACGCTATCGAGCCCACTGCGGTGCGAAACCTTTTCTGTGTTCCCTCGACCATTGATCTTGCCGGCGCTGAGATCGAGCTGGTTACCGCATTTTCCCGGGAATTGAGGCTGCGCAAAGCGCTGGAGACGCTGGAGGACGAGTTCGACTTCGTCCTGATCGATTG
>DATLGP010000027.1:0-2494 GCA_035540395.1 Actinomycetota bacterium | reverse complement strand
GGACCCAACCGCTTTACCCTGGAGCTTTCCGACCGCAATTCGAACGACCCGCCGCAGGGCGTGACCGGCGTTGCCATTCGGTTCTCCTCCCTCTCCAACCCGGGGGTTGGGGAAACCAGCCTGGAGATGGAGCCCCAGGGCGAGGGCAGGTTCCAGGCGTCGGGGTCGAATGTCTCCTCTGACGGGCGGTGGCGGGCGACGGTCTCCGTCACCACCTCGGACGACTCGTTCGAGATCCCGCTGGAGTTCTCAACCCGGGCGGCCGGGTATTCCACGGCTACCTCGGAGGTTGAGGGACAGCACACCATCTACACGATCAGTGACCCCCAGGGCCGCCAGCTTCAGGTCTACACCGAGCCCGAGCGACCGGGCGCTTCCGAGCTGCACTTCACGCTGTTCGACACTTCGGGAATCGAGCTGGCAGTAACCGAGATCGTGGCGATCGCAGTGCCGCCCGGCGAGCCGAGCCGCACCCTGGTAACCCGCCGCTTCGGACCCGGCCACTTCGTCTCGGACGTGACGCTCACCCAGGGCCGGTACAAGTTCGATGTCACCGCCACCACGGAAGCCGGCGACTCCGTTCGTTTCCCGGCTGAAATGGAGATCGGGTCATGAAGAAAACAAGACGCCTTGCAATCACCGCGGCCCTTGCCGGCCTGTACCTCGTCGCGCTTGCCTCCCCGGCCGCTGCGCACCCGGTCACCGGCGGGGAGGCCACGCCCCTACAGATCACGATCACGGTCATCGGCACGATCATCACTCTGGCCGGAGTAGGCGCGGCATTGATGGCCACCGGGGAGTCGACCCGGTTCTCGGGCGATCGGACGAAGCTTCGAAGGGGGGGCCTCGCCCTCGCAGTCGTCGGCTTTCTGGCATTTCTCTTCGGGCCCGACCTGGCCGCTCCCGCTACCCTTCCATGCGAACGGCCGGCCACCGAAGCAACCCTCACCATCCTGGAGCCCCAGCCCAACCAGACGCTGGAGTCGGGCGAGGTCGAGTTGAAGCTCGATCTGCAGGGGGGCAGGATTGCGTCGCTGGCTTCGGTGCAGAACCGTCCCGGCGAGGGACACCTTCACATCTCGATAGACGGCAGGCTCGCCACCATGGAAGGCGGCCAGGAGCAGACCCTTCAGGTCCCGCCGGGCAGTCACGAGCTCGAAGTGGAATACGTGGCCAACGACCATGCGCCGTTCTGCAAGCGGGTGGCCGACCGGGTTCGCTTCACCGTGGAGGACGCCGGCTGATCTAGAGACCCGCCTCCCCGGGCGCTGCCGGGCGGTCGTGCTAGCCGTGTTCCTCCACGAGGCGAGCCGGCTCGAGCGGCCCGGCCACAGGTCCAACTGTGAGCGACGCCGGCGCCTGCAGGTAGCGGCCGATATCCGAGACCTCGTCCTCCAGCTCCGGGCGCCGCTTCGCCGGCACGGCGGTGAACGGCTGAATCACCACCTCCAACTTCCGGGCCCGGCGGACCAGCCGCCAGCTGCCCTCTACCCGGCCGTCGACGAGCACCACCGGCCTGACCATCCCGCCCCCGGCGTTGACCCGCCGTGCGTGCCGGGGGGCCAGATGCAGACCACGGTGGCGGTAGCCGAGCAGGAAGGTGTCGAAGGCCGGCAGGAGCCGAAGGCCCCCGGGCGCCGGGGTCGTCGATTGGAACTCGTCTGCAACCGGCGTCGTCCAGGCAGTCCTTCCGGCAACCGAGACCTCCATCAGGTTGGCCTCACACAGCGAGAAGGCCGCCCGGCACTCCGAGACCTTCAGCCCGGACCACGAAGCCAGGTCTTCGGGACCCGCCGGCCCGTAGGCCTGGAGGTAGCGCGAGACCAGTCGCGCCAGATCCGCCTCCCGGTTCGCCGGCGGAGCCGGGGCTGTGGTGAGCCACTCGTCCAGCAGGACGTAGCTGGGCCTGCCTCCCGCCAACGGCCCTTCACAGATCAACCCTTCGACCGACGCCCTCAACAGGACGTACGCTGCCCGCTGGCCGGAGAGGTCTATTCCCCGCCGGGCCAGCGACTCCTGCAGTTGATTTCGCGTGCGGGCGGCACCTCCGGACAGGTCCTGCCGGATCAACTCCATGGCCCGGCGGTACACCGCCTCGTCCAGACCCAGCTGGGCGCTGCGGCGGGCGCTCGACCGGACCACGCCGGGCAACAGCAGCCGCCGGATCCACGCCAGGTCTGATGCCGGGACCAGGTGCAGCGTGCCGCGCATGGCCCAGGTCCTAACAAACGATCTGTCCTGCACCCGGGCCGCCTCCACCCCGGCGTCGGTTAGACCGGTGCTGCGGGCACGAATCGCAAGCCGGGCAGACGGCAGGTCCTGCGCCTGGATGCTGCACAGGGCGGCCACCACCTTCCCGGGATCCACCTCCCCGGTTCCTGGCGGCAACAGGTTGCGGGCGAGCCGGCTTCCGATTGCCTCACCGGCCGTAAGATCCATGAGCCGACCTTACCAACCCGCCGCTTTGCGATACCCTGAAGACAGATGCCCATCC
>DATLGP010000026.1:0-1549 GCA_035540395.1 Actinomycetota bacterium | reverse complement strand
GTCAGCATGGACTCATCCACCGCGCTGGCGCCCGAGGAAACGGTGCCGTCCACCGGCACCCTCTCGCCCGGCCGGACCACCAGGACGTCCCCGGGAAGGATCCGCTCCACCGGCACGGTTTCCTCCACGCCGGCCCGAAGGCGCGTAGCATGCTTTGCCCCCAGCTCCACCAGGCGGGCAACTGCCGTCGAGGTGCGGCCGATGGCAGTGGCCTCGAAGTACTTGCCCAGCAACAGCAGCGAGATGATCGCCGCCGAGGTCTCGAAGTAAAAGGAATGCCCGCCGGTGAACAGGGCCCAGGTGCTGAACCCGAAGGCGCTGAGGCTCCCGACGGCGATCAGAGTGTCCATGTTGGTTTGCAGGTGGCGCATCCGGGCGGCGGCCGAGCGCAGGAACGGCCAGCCTCCCCAGAACTGCACCGGAGCCGAAAGCACCAGGCCCAGCCAGCCCATACCCCGATGGTCGATGCCGAGCACTTCGCCCAGCTGCGGGAGGAAGTGCAACACCACCAGCGGGGTGGTCAGCAGCGCCGAAAGAACCAGGCGGGCCCTTAACGCCCTGGCCTGCTCGCGGTCGTCCCGGCCCCATGAGGTTCGGGCATCGGCCGCCGGCTCCATGCCGTAGCCCGCCCTTTGGACGGCGGAGATCAGGTCCTGCTCGGCAACAGGCGACTGAAGCGTGACCACCGCCTGACTGCCGGCGTAGTTGACGAACGCGCTGTCCACGCCCTCCACCCGGCTAAGGGCCTTTTGGATCCGGGCGGCGCAGGACGCGCAAGTCATGCCGGAGACCCGGAAGGTCAGGTCGCCGGCGTCGTCATTGCCCGGCGGACCCGAAGTCTCGGGTACGTCGGGCCGGGCGGGAGCGCTGCCTACTGGGATGGCTTGTCCCCAATTTGCATCACCTGCGGCTGCGCCGCCTGAGGACCTACTCCGTAACCCTCACCCTCGATGGCGGCGACGATGTGCGCCAGATCCTGCGCGCTCTCGTCGTAGCTCACCGTCACGTCCTTGCGGTCCAGGTTGACCTTCACCGACTCAACGCCCCCCAGGGCGCCCACGGCCCCCTCGATCGCGTTGATGCAGTGGTTACAGCTGACCTCGGGAACTTCCAGCGTCTTTTCGACCATGTCTCCTCCTGATTGGCTCGGATGTCCAGTTTCACATACCCCCCGGGGGTATGCCAATTCATTGCCGGCTCCGGCTTCCCTTTACCCGAGCGGCTTCAGGGCGATGGAACCGCCCGCGAGGGGTCCGGGGGCACCACCAGGTCCTCCTCGGGCTCACCGACCTCGATCTGCTGGAACATCGCGGGCGGCGGCTCCGGAGAATCGAAGACCTGGCTGGGGAACTCCAAGGGGAACTCGGGCGCTTCGGGTGTCTCTACTGCCTGCCGCTGGGGAGGCTGTTCCTCCGTGAGCATGACGGCCCCGACCAGGACCGCAGCCAAAAGCACCAGACCCGCCCCCGCCGCCAGCGCCAGCGTCAGCTTGCGCCCGGGAACCTTCACGATCCGTAACCTACCCGCAACAGCGCAGCGTCATCCATCC
>DATLGP010000025.1:0-2738 GCA_035540395.1 Actinomycetota bacterium | reverse complement strand
TCTCGGCTGCCGGTTGCCTCGTACCTCAGGCCGGTGGCGCCGGCGACCGGGACCGGCCGGGGCCTCGCGGTCTCTACCAGGTAGTCTTCGCCGCACTGTTCTGCCCGGTGCCGGCGCAGCAGTTGATAGATGGTCTGCGTCCGCACGGCCAAGGTCGCCTGTATCTGATCCTGGCTGGTCGTTGCCTCCTCTCCGATCGAGGGGAGATCCTCCATGAGGATGTGGCCGGCGGGCGTGCCGTTGCGAAGGACGCACAAGGCGGTGGCCGAGCTCGGGCACCGGGTTAGGCTCCAGCCGTCCTCGAGCTGCGTTGAGAGTTCGGGATCGGCCCAGTTCACTCGAATTGGGGCCGGCTGGGGGCTCAGCCGGTCGGCCGGCAGGCTGACGCACGCCGAAGCGACCAGGCACACAGCTGCCAGGGCACCCCGGGCCGCAGACGTGAAGAACAAAGGCAGCGAGCGGGGCACGGGAGTCACAGGAGCCAACTTTATCGCTCCTCGGATTGGAAAATGTGCCGAAGACCGGTCCCTATACTTAGCAAGAGCGGGGATCTACGCCTCCGGCGGCCTTGGACAAGGACTCATATGGATCGAGAAAGCTTCACCCGGCTTCTCAAGGCGGGACCCATTCTGGGCGACGGCGGCACGGGCTCGAGTCTGGTGGCCGGGGGAGTCGGTGTCCCCTCGACCTTCGACTCGCTCAATCTGACCCATCCTGAGGCCGTGGTGGAGCTGCACCGCAGCTTCATCGATGCGGGTGCCCGCTTCGTGGAGACCAACACCTTCGGGGCCAACCGCTACAAGCTCTCGGATTACGGCTCGGGCGGCCTGGTCGGACAGATCAACGCGGCGGGAGTGAAGCTGGCTCGGGAATCCGGTGCAGAGATTGTGGTGGGCTCGGTGGGTCCGCTCGGGGTACGGCTGGTCCCCTACGGCCGGGTGTCGGTGGACCAGGCTGCGGAAGCGTTCCGGGAGCAGATCTCAGCCCTGGCGGAGGCCGGAGCCGACCTGTTGTTCATTGAGACCCAGACCGACGTGGACGAAGCCGAGCAGGCGGTCCTGGCAGCTCGCTCCCTTTGCAACCTGCCCGTGATCGTCTCCTTCGCCTTCACCCGGGACGACCACACGCTGTTGGGCGAAACCGCGGAAGCGGTGGCCAACCGGATCAGCAAGCTCGGGGTGGACGCGCTGGGAGTGAACTGCTCCGAGGGTCCGGCTCAGGTTCTTCGCCTTATTGAGGCCATCCGACGCGAGCAGCCTGAGTTGCCTCTGGTTGCCATGCCCAACGCCGGCCAGCCGCACCGGCTGGGAGACCGGATCATCTATCAGGCCTCGCCCGAGTACCTTGCGGCCTATGCCGTCAGGTTCTTCGAGGCCGGCGCGTCGATCATCGGCGGTTGTTGCGGCACCGGGCCGGAGCATATCCGGGCGATGGGCCGGGCCCTGGCCGCCGTAGGGCAGCGCCCCGCGGTCCGGGAGACACCCGAGGTTGTTCCGGAACGTGGCGGCGCCCGGGGCCTGCGGGTAGAGCCTTCCCGAGCCGTCGCCACCAACTCGTTTGCCCGAGCTCTGCGTGCGGACGGTCAAGTTTACGTGGTCGAGATGGCGCCTCCGCGCTCTGCGTCTGCCGCCCGGCTGGTGGCCGCCGCCGGCACCCTTGCCAAGGCCGGCGCCGACGGCGTCAGCGTCGCGGACAGCCCGATGGCGCGGATGCGGATGAGCCCGTGGGCGGCCTGCCATCTCATTGAGCAGGAGGCGGCGGTTTCCACCGTCTTGCACTTTCCCACCCGGGGCCGGAACCTTCTTCGTATCCAGGGGGACCTGCTGGCCTCCCACGCGCTCGGCATCCGAAACGTTTTCGTCTGCATGGGGGACCCGACGTCGATCGGTGACTACCCGCAGGCGGCCGATCACGCCGACGTGACTCCCTCCGGTCTGATCGGACTGATCAAAGGGAAGCTGAACGTTGGCCTGGACCGGTCGGGTGCCTCCATCGGGGAGGCCACCGAGTTCGTCGTCGGGTGCTCGGTGAACCTCGGGGCACACGACCTCGACCGGGAGACCAAGGTTCTTCATCGCAAGATCACCGCCGGCGCCGACTTCGCCTACTCGCAGCCGCTGTTCTCGCCGGAGCCCCTGCAGAGCTTCCGCCGGCACTACGAGGCGCGGTACGGCCCGCTCGATCTTTCGATTCTCGTCGGGCTGCTTCCCGTGGTGTCGTTGCGGCACGCCGAGTTCCTCCACAACGAGGTGCCCGGCATAACCGTCCCCGATCACGTTTTGAAGCGGATGGCGTCGGCCGGCTCGGACGCCGAACAGGACGGGCTTTGGCTGGCCCTCGAGGCCGGAACGGAGCTCCGGGGTCTTGCGGCCGGCCTGTACATCATCCCGCCCTTCGGCCGCTATCACCTGGCCGCCGAACTGATCGATAACTTTCGATCCTCCGAACCCGCAGCTGCCGGCTCAGGGGGCCGCTCCGGAACCTGACCCGACAGGGCTCCGGCCGGCCGTGCCGGGGGACCGGCACCGGGACGGCTGCGGCGGCTTTCCCGGTCAGCGGGGCGCCGGAAACGGAGCGAGCCCGATCATCAAATCCATGACGTTGGTCCCCGTCAACCCGGTTCTAAGGAGCGCACCCGCCGCATCCAGCGCCCGGTAAGCGTCGTGGTTTTTCAAATCGGTGCCGGGATCCCGCCCCTGGTCCCAGATCCTCCGCCAGGTCCGGCCGTCGACGATCGC
>DATLGP010000024.1:0-23829 GCA_035540395.1 Actinomycetota bacterium | reverse complement strand
CGCTTGCCACCCCCCGCCGGCGGCAGCGCCGGCCACCGTCGCCATGTGCAGCGGGCTGGCCAGGACCCTGCCCTGGCCGATGACCGAGGCCGCCTTCTCGGTAGAGTCCCTGGGCTCGGGATAGCTGCCGCCGGCGACGTTCAACGGGAAGTCGTAATCCCGGTTGAACCCGAAGGCCTCGGCCCCCTCCACCAGTATGTGGTCGTCCAGCCGGGAGGAAAGATCGATGAATCCGGTGTTGCAGGAGTGGACGAAGATCTGGCGAAAGTCGGTCTGGCCCAGCGCCTCCCCTTCGAAGTTGCGGAACGAGCGCCCTCCGACGTTGATGGTGGGCGGGCACGACGCACCCTGCCCCGGAGTCACCCCGGACTTGAGCAGGGTGCCGGCGGTCACCACCTTGAACGACGAACCCGGCGGGTAACGGCCCCCGAACGCCCGGTTGAACTCATTGATCGGCCGGCTTACCGCCGCCCGCACCTCGGACGTGGCGCTGTCCACGACCACGATCGCCGCCGGCTGGGTTACGCCGTCCAGCGCCGCTTCTGCGGCCTGCTGGACCGGCACGGACAGAGTCGACCGAACGTTCTCGGCGGGTTCTCCGTCGTTGCTCAACAGGACCTTGTTGTTCGTGCCGTCGGGCGTCGAGATCCGCAACTCCATCGCCGGGGTACCGGCCAGCTGCTTCTCGAAGGCGGCTTCCAGGCCGCTTCGTCCTACCCGGTCGCCTGCCCGGTACGGATTGCCCAGGCTCTCCAAGCCTTCGGCGGTTACCTCGCCGACCGTGCCGAGGACGTGGCGGGCGAACTCGGGAGTAGGGGGCAGCCGCTGCTGCCGGTTCTGAAACACGAGCCCGGGGACCGGGTAGATGATCGGCCTAACCTCCTCGTAGCGTTCTGCGGTTATCTCGGCCACGGGGAGGAACCAGTCGTCGCGCAGCCCCGGCTGGTTCAGGTCGGCGTTGACCTTCGCCGGGTCCACCTGCAGGTGCTCGACGAGGACCTGGATCATGGCCGCCCGGTCGTTGACCCGGCGGGGTTCCACCCCCACCACGACCATTCGGCGCTCCTCGGTGATCGGGTTGCCGTCGAACCCCTGGATCTGGCCCCTTTGCGGCCAGGAGCGGGTGCGCTCGAAGCTCGACTCGGCAGAGAAGTCCGGGTGGATGGACTCGGGCGACCAGGCCACCATCCACTTGTCGTCCCGGCGCTCCAGGTCCAAGAGGCTTCGGTAACGCAGGTTGCCCAGTCCTTCGAGGATCCAATGGGCCTCGAACTCCGCCACCGCGGAATCGCCCTCGGAGGTCACATTCCCGAGCTCGAAGGCGTACTCGGTCGCTTCCAGGTCGTCGGGGATGCTCTCGTATATCTCGACGAAACTCGCCGGCGCGCTGAGCGACATCGCCTTCATCGCCTCGTAGTCGCCGTTTTCCCAGGCCCGCAGGTAGGCGCGGGCGGTGGGGTCGGGCCGCTCCCGGTTTTGAAGGAAAAAGTAGGCGCCGCCGGCCCCGGCGACCAGTAAAACGACCAGCGCGACAACTACCTTCTTGGTTATGGACACCGCCCTATAGTACTGAGCCTCCGGCGAAGTTGACCCGGATCTGGACCGCCAGGGCGGAGCCTTCCCCCCTGACGGCTGTCGCCCGGGAGTGCTTCTGCCGGACGTTCGTCGAGGTTGCGGCCACCGAACTTGGGATGCCGCGTCACATCAAATTGACGACCGGCCCTGTGCAGTTACAGCAGGGCCGGTCCAACTATTGGACGATGCCCAAGGCGAAGACCAGAAAGAGCAACACGAACAGGGCCCCGATCACGGTTCCGATCAGCGCGCGGCCTTTTGGCTTGCCGCCGCCGGCCATCAATCCCACTACAAGCGCTCCGGCAGCGAAGGCGGCCATGACCATCCACAACCAGCCGTTTTCGTCTCCTTCGTCACCGGTGACAAACATCGCGATCACAAAGGTGAGTAGCGCTGCCACACCCAGGCCCAGAGAGATGTCGCCCTTCGACATTGATCCGCTTCCGCCGGCTTCTCCTGCCATAACCGTGCTCCCCTTCCGCTGTGAGGGATGCCCTCCGACGGGCACATCCCCGGTGAGCGAAACCTAGACCCTTCCAGGGTCATCTGCAATACCGGAGGACGCGACGATGCAGCCGTTATGGCTCTAATAGACCCCCGACGCCGCCTGCAGCGCTTCGCCCGGCTTCAGGTCGGCCCCCTGGTCCAGCAGCAGCGACTCCAGGGCCGCCAGGACCAGCAGGACGTTGCGTTTGGTGCTCGAGTGACCCATCAGGCCGATCCGCCACGCCTTGCCCTTGAAGGGACCCAGTCCGGCGCCGATCTCTATGCCGTACTCACCCAGCAGTCGCTTGCGAACCACCAGGTCGTTCACTCCGTCCGGCACGTGGACTGCGTTCAGGGTGGTCAGGGAGTGCTCGGGGATGTAGTTCAGACCCATTGCCTGCAGGCCGGCCCGCAGGGCGTCGTGGTTCAGCTTGTGGCGGGCGATCCGGGCCTCCAGGCCCTCCTCCAGCACGATCCTCAGCGCTTCATGCAGGGCGTAGGTCATGTTGATGGGAGCGGTGTGGTGGTAGACCCGCTCCTCGCCCCAGTAGGCCCGCAGCATGCTCACGTCCAGGTACCAGCTCTGCACCTTGGTGGTTCGGGCGTCCATCTTCGCCAGTGCTGCCGGCGAGAAGGAGACCGGCGCCAGGCCGGGAGGGCAGGAAAGGCACTTCTGGGTGCCGCTGTAGACGGCGTCGATGTTCCATGCGTCCACGAGCAACTCGACCCCGCCCATGGAGGTCACCGCGTCGACCAGCAGGAGCGCGCCGGCGTCGTGGACGATCTTGGAGATCTCGACCAGCGGCTGGTGGGCGCCGGTGGAGGTCTCGGCGTGGACTATGCCCAGGACCTTGGTGCCCGGGTGGGCGGCCAGGGCCTCGGCCACCGCGGAGGGCTCGATGATCTTGCCCCAGTCCTGCTCGATCGAGTGGACGGTAGCGCCGGCCCGCTCGGCGACATCGCGCATCCGGGTTCCGAAGACTCCGTTGACGCAGACGATCATCTCGTCGCCAGGCTCGATCAGGTTGACCACGCACATCTCCATCCCGGCCGAGCCGGTGCCGGAGGTGGCCATGGTCATCTCGTTGGTGGTGGAGAAGACCTGGCGGATCATCGCCCGGGTCTCGTCCATGATCTTCAGGTACTGCGGGTCCAGGTGCCCGATGGTCGGGGCCGCTAGGGCGCTGAGAATGCGGGGCGGCACGTCGCTCGGCCCGGGTCCCAGGAGGACGCGCTGGGGGGGAGTCACGGGGGGAACAGCGAAAGGGGACATATCAACTCCAGACGGGTTGTTGAAACGAGGTTAAGGCGAGCTCGGAGGCGGGGCGTTAGACCTTCTGCGCCATCACCGAGGCCATGACTTCGCCCAGCTCGGCCGGGTTGGTGGCCACGGTCATTCCCGCCTGACGCATGATCTCAGACTTTTCGGCTGCAGTGTCTCCGAACGCCGACACGATAGCCCCGGCATGCCCCATCCGGCGGCCCGGAGGGGCGGTCAGGCCGGCCACGAAGCCGACCACCGGCTTGCTCATGTGGTCCCGCACGAACGCCGCAGCCTGGGCTTCCTGGGGGCCGCCGATCTCTCCGATCATCATCACGGCGTCGGTCTCGTCGTCCTTCTCGAACAGCTTCAGCATGTCCAGGAACGAGCTGCCGTTGATCGGGTCTCCCCCGATGCCGGCGCTGGTGCTCACTCCCAAACCGTACTTGGCCATCTGCGCAGCCGCCTCGTAACCGAGGGTGCCCGAGCGGGCAACGATGCCGATCCTGCCGGGGGTGTAGATGTGTCCCGGCATGATGCCCAGCATTGCTTTACCGACGCTTATCACACCGGCACAGTTGGGTCCGATGACCGTCATGCGGTACTCGGGCGGGTACCTCAGCAGGTAACGCTTCACCCGCATCATGTCCTGGGTGGGCACGCCCTCGGCAATTACCACCGCCAGCTCGATCCCGGCATCTGCCGCCTCCATGACCGCGTCCGCGGCGAACGGAGCCGGTACGAAGATCTGGGTGGCGGTCGCCCCGGTGGCCTTCACGGCCTCCTTCACGGTGTTGAACACCGGCAGGTCCAGGTGCTTGGCTCCCCCCTTGCCGGGAGTCACTCCGCCGACCAGATTGGTGCCGTAGGCGATGGCCTCCCTGGCGTGGAAGGTGCCCTTGTCGCCGGTGAAGCCCTGAAATATGACCTTGGTGGTCTCGTCTACCAGAATGCTCATACCGAAGCCCCCCGCTTTCCCGACGCCAGCGCCTTCACGGCAGCCTCCGCGGCTTCGTAGAGCTCTTCGGTGCTGGTGATCTCCAGACCGCTCTCGGCGAGAATCTTGCGACCCTCCTCGACGTTGGTCCCCGCCAGGCGCACAACCAGGGGAATCTCGAGGTTGACCTCACCGATTGCCTGGATGATGCCCTGAGCCACCCAATCGCAGTGGTTGATGCCGGCGAAGATGTTGACCAGGATCACCTTGACCTGCGGATCGGACATCACCAGACGGAAGGCGTTGGCCACCCGCTCGGGGGACGCTCCCCCGCCGATGTCCAGGAAGTTGGCCGGCTCGCCCCCCGCGTGCTTGATCAGGTCCATCGTGGCCATGGCCAGGCCGGCGCCGTTGACGATGCAGCCGATCTCGCCGTCCAGGCCGATGTAGCTGAGGCCGTGCTCGGCCGCCTCCACCTCCCGCGGATCCTCCTGGGTGTAGTCCCGAAGCTCGTTGACGGTCGGCCGGCGAAACAGTGCGTTGTCGTCGAAGGACATCTTGGTGTCGAGCGCGAGGACGTCGCCGGCTTTGGTGACAACCAGCGGGTTGATCTCGACCATCGTGGCGTCCAGGTCACGAAATGCCCGGTAGGCGCCGGTAATAGCGGAAACAACTCCTTTGACCTGCTTGCCGGTCAGGCCCAGCCCGTACGCCACCTCGCGGGCCTGAAAGGCCTGGATGCCGACGGCCGGCTCGATGACCTCTTTGACTATCGAGTCGGGAGAGGTATGGGCAACCTGCTCGATGTCCATGCCGCCCTGGTCCGATGCGATGATCGTCACCCGCTCCAGGCCCCGGTCCAGAACCAGGCCCAGGTAGAACTCACGAGCGATCGGAACCGCCTTTTCGACCAGAACCCGATGACACACCTTCCCGGCGGGCCCGGTCTGGTTCGTCACCAGGACGTTGCCCAGAAGGTCGTGCGCCGCAGCCTGCACCTCGTCCAGGGTGGAGCACAGCCGGATACCGCCGGCCTTGCCCCGGGCGCCGGAATGAATCTGCGCCTTCACCGCCCACCTGCTCCCGCCGATCTCCTCCGCTGCCTGAACCGCCTGGTCTGCGGTGTACGCCACTATTCCCTCGGGAATGGGCACCCCAAAGCCGGAGAGAAGGTCCTTGGCCTGATGCTCGTGAATGTCCATTAGGACGATACTCCCGCAAGTGAGGCCTTGATCTTGATTTCGTCGTCAAGGCGAACCACGTTCTCCGCCATCCGGGCCGACGCCGCGTCGATCATCTTTCCGTCCAGCACCGCCGCACCCTTGCCGGCGGCGGCAGCCTCCTGGAGGGCGACCAGCATGCGCCGGGCCTTGTCGGCCTCGGCCGGTGAGGGGGTAAATACCTCGTTCGCCCCGCTGACCTGCGAGGGGTGGATTGCCCACTTGCCCTCGTAGCCCAGCGCTGCGACCCGCTTGCCGGCGGCGAGGAAGCCGTCGGGGTCGCTGATGTCGCCGAAGGGGCCGTCGATCGGCCGGATGCCGTACGCCCGGCATGCAGTGACCATCCGGGACAGGTGGGCGTGCCACTGGTCGCCGGGGTAGTCGGGGTTGAGCCCGCCGATGTTGACCGTGCGGGCACGCAGGCTCGCCGCAAGGTCGGCCGGGCCGAAGTGCATGGCCTCCAGGCGGGTGCTGGACTGCGCGATCGTGTCGACGTTGGCCAGGCCGAGTGCGGTCTCGATCAGGACCTCGATGCCGATGCGGTGGGTCATGCGGAAGCCCTGCTCGATCTGGGAGAGCATCGCGTCCACCATGTAGACGTCGGCGCTCACTCCGACCTTGGGGACCAGCAGGACGTCCACGTTGTTCCCGGCCTGCTCAACCAGGTCTACGACGTCCCGGTACATGTAATGGGTGTCGATCCCGTTGATGCGAACCGACATCGTCTTGCCGTGGCCGCGCCAATCGAGCGTGTTTAGCGCTTCGATGGTGTTGATTCGGGCCTGTTCCTTGTCGTCGGGGACGACGGCGTCCTCCAGGTCGATGCAGACGTAGTCGGCTTCGCTCTCGAGTGCCTTGGAGAAGAATTTCGTCTGAGAGCCGGGGACCATCAGCATGCTTCGCTGAAGACGCGTCCGCACTGGCTCGTATCTAGTGTGGCTCATGATTAAGATTCGCTTTCTATCGGGGAATCCATGTCCGGGCAGCTTGAAAAGCGGCTAGGGAGGACAGGAAGCAAATCCTATCGCAATCGGCGGCTTGTGGGAGTCTACTCCCGGTTTACATAGATGGGCAGTGGCCGGTCGAGCTTGGAGATCGTGAACTCCGCCGACCCCTCGAAGGTCTCGCCATCCCGGGCCAGCCGCAAGCCTGCTCCGTCAAGCGAGCTCACCTTCAGTTGTTTTACCAGGCAGTGCTCATAGACCCCGCACCTGCCGAGGGTCCCGCTCAGCACGGCCAACAGCAACCGGGTCCGGGCCCAGGGCTGCGTGCCGTCGACCATCCGTACGTCGAGCAGGCCGTCGTCCAGACGCTCCCGCCAGCTCGGCGCAAAGCCGCTGGGGTGGTAACGGCAGTTGCCGATGAAGATCATCCACAGGCTGCGCGGGCGGCCGTCTATCTCCACTCGTATCGGCGTGGAGGACCGCAGGACCCTGGTCAGGGCAACCAGGACCGCCGGCCACTTTCCTATCTTGCCCTCGAGCTTCTCCCGGGCGTCAACCAGCTCGACGTAGCTGCCGAAGCTCGCGGTGTTGAGGAACAGCTTGTCGTCGATTGTTGCCACGTCCACCGCGGCAGCGCGCCCGTGCTTGATGGCCTGGATTGCATCCTCCACGGAGTCGATCCCCAGGTCCCGGGCCAGGTGGTTGAGCGTGCCGGCCGGGACGACCACCAAGGGCACCTGGTTGGCGACTGCAACTTCGGCGGCTGCATTGATTGACCCGTCTCCTCCGGCCATACCCATGACGGTGGCCGAGCCGGCCGCCGCGAGCGCTGAGTCCCAATCCTTCGGGTCCTCAACCACAATTACTTCGGCTTTTGGAAGCATCTCTTTGATCTCGTCGGCCGGCGGTCTGGTGAGTGCCGGGCCCGCCGACGGGTTGATCACGAAGGTGATCCCGTCGCCGTCATCGGAAACGACGGTGTCGACGTTGGTGTACGCGTGGCGTGCCTTGGCCGGCTCCCGGCTGGCCACCGGCCACATCTTGCGCAGCCCCAGGGAGAGTGCAGCCCCGCTGGCGACTCCGCAGATGACGTCCGCCGGATAGTGGACCCCGGCGTAGACGCGGGAGGCCGCGACCCCGGCTGCCAGTACCCCGAGAGGCGGGCCCAACGCCGGGAACTCCTGGGCCACGCCGGTGGCAAACGCGGCGGCGGATGCCGAGTGGCCGGAGGGAAACGAGGAAGACTTCGGGGCGTGGCCGAAACGCGTCAGGAGGAGCTCGGTCACCGGGCGATTACGCCGGGCCACCCTCTTCACCCCCTGGTTAACCAGGGCTGAGGTCAATGCAACCGAAAGCAACCCCCGCGTTGCGGCCCGTCGTCCGCGGCGCCCGCCTGCGACCGCCAGGACGAGCGCAATGGCCATCCAGATCTTGGACCGGTCCGCCGCTCTCCCGAGGGGAACGATCGTGCGGTTCAAGGCTTCGCTTTCCATCCCGGACAGGCGCCGGAACGCCCGGTCATCCAGGTCCGCGATCCATCTCAGCCTGGCGTTGAAACCTTGGCTCTTCACCTTGGCGGCGGCGGTCTTCAGCACCGGGGGGCTCCTAGTCTCGCTTGCGGGCATGGGTGGCAAGGATGTACCCAGCGACAACCGAAATCAGTCCGGAGTCGCCTCGGCTCCTGCAGCGGCCGGTTTCTCCGGGCCGGACTCGGCCGCGGCCTCACGTTGCTTCTGCCTTCGCCGGTTCCGGCGGTCGAGGTAAAGGACCACCGCGAGGGGAATCAGCACCAGCAGGCCCTCTTCCCCCGCATGCATCAATTGGACCCCACCCATGTCCGAAGTGTTGCACAGGCAACACTGTTTAGCCGATTGTTGCCAAGGGGTACTTGACTCTAGGTAACCGTCTATCTGGGAAGGGGAACACAGAATGGGTCTGGTCATAGTGCTGTTGGTGCTGGCTCTGCTGTTCGGAGGCGTGGGACTTTTCGTTGAAGGCCTGAGGATCCTGTTGATCATCGCCGGAATTCTGCTCGTCATCGGCCTGTTCACCGGCTACCGAGGTCGCGGCAGGGTCTGAGCCAAGCAACATCCCATAGTCAACATCCCATAGTAAGGAAGCGGGCCGATGACGAAGCAACAGCCGTCATCGGCCCGCCTTCCTTAGAACCTCCGCAATGAGTCCGGTCCGCGGCGCCGCTACCCGGCCCGAGGACGCGATGCGAGGCGTCGCAGGGGCATTCCTCCTTGGGGTGCCCCTCGTCTACACCCAGGAGGTCTGGTTCCACGGCGGCAATCTGCCTCCTTCGGCAATCCTGGGTCTGCTGGCCGGGTCCTTCCTGCTCAACCTGGCCCTGTCCACCGCTGTGGGTTTCAGCGCCGGCCGTACCCACCGGCCGTTCGAGGATGCGGTCGTGGGATTCGGACTCTCCTTCCTGCTCGCAGCGTTCCTTTTGCTGCTGCTCAAAAGGATCGACCTGCAGATGGAATGGGCGCCCCGCTTCGGGATCATTGCCCTGTCCGCGGTGCCGATGAGCATTGGGTTCGCTCTGGGCAACTCGCTCGCCCCGGCCGAGGGGGGGCAGTTGGGCGACAAGTCGAGCGGCGGGCTCGGTGACTTGCTGGCGGCCGCCGGCGGCGCCGTGGTTCTGGTTTTCAACATCGCCCCCACCGAAGAGCCGCTGTTGCTGGCTGCCGAGCTGGGCCGGGTCAGGCTGATCGGCCTGGTGGTGACGGCACTTGCGCTCTCTTACCTGATGGTCTTCTATGCCGAATTCGGCGGCAAGCATCGGCGTCACCAGGCCGGCAACCCAATCAACACGCCGGTACTGGAGACCCTGTTTGCCTATTTGGTGGCCTTTGCGGTGTCGGCCGGTTTGCTGGCGTCATTCGGTGAGGTCTCCGGCCTGGACGGTCCATCTCTAGCCAAGACGGTGGTGCTCGCATTTCCCGCATCGTTAGGCGCCGCCCTGGGAAGGCTGATGGTATGAGCCCCTCCCGGCAGACCTCCGCATCCAAAAAGAACCGCCACAAGGCCGAAGGGGGCGAGTCCTCCCGGCCCGGTCCGGACGAGAACCGGGGGCTGAAGCGGAACAGAACCCCATTCGAGTGGGGGCTTTTGGCAACTGCCCTGGTGGTTATCGGGACCATGGTGATCGGGCTGTTCGTCTACGCCGACAAGCGCGCTGGTGGTCAGGCCGAGCTAAGGGTCGAGGTCCGGGACACCGGCAGGCAGCACGAGGGGGGACCCGAGGTCCAACTGACCGTCCGCAACACCGGCGGAGCCGGGGCGGAACAGGTGACGGTCGAGGTTCAGATGGGGCCGGAGGTGCGCGAGGTAACGATGATCAGGATCCCCAAGGACGACGAACTGACTGCCACCGTCATTTTCCCGGCGGGGACCTCCGGGACGCCCGAAGCCGAGCTGCTGAGCTACGTTCAGCCTTGACCGACCGGGCCCCGTGGCCGGGTAGCACCCCCAGCTAGTACAAACTGTAAGGATGAAAGTGGTGGTCGCCGGCGCCAGCGGTTTCCTGGGCAAGCTAGTGGTGCCCCTTCTGGCCGAGGCGGGCCACGAGGTACTGGCGCTTTCCCGGCATCCGGACCCATCGGGCAAACGACCGGGCGTCGAGCACCGCGCGGTCGACGTCTCCGATTGCACCGAGCTGGACGGTGCTTTGGAGGGAGCCCAGGCTGCCTACTACCTGATCCACTCAATGGGCAGCGGATCCGATTTCGTACGCCGGGACCTTGAACTTGCCAACCGGTTTGCCGAATCGGCAACCCGGGCGGGCGTTGAGCGGATCATCTACCAGGGGGCGCTCGGCCGGGGTGAGCTATCCCCCCATCTCTCCAGCAGGCAGGAGGTTGGAAGGGCCCTCGCCGCCACCGGTATTCCGGTGGTGGAGCTTCGGGCGGCGGTGATTCTCGGATCCGGGAGCACCTCGTTCGAAATGCTTCGGTATTTGACCGAACGGCTGCCAGCGATGATCTGCCCGCGGTGGGTACGGACCCGGACCGAGCCGATTGCGGTCACCGACGTGCTGCGCTACTTGATACGGGCCCTCGAGGCGCCGCCGGGCATTTACGAGATCGGCTGCGGGGAGGTCACCACCTACCAGGAGATGATGCGCCTGTACGCCGAGGTCCGGGGTCTTCGATACCGGCCGATCTTCAACGTCCCGGTGCTGACGCTTCACCTCTCCGGGTACTGGGTTGATCTGGTGACTCCGCTCAACCGAAAGGTCACCCGCTCGCTGATCACCAGCATGACCTCGAACGTGACGGTTCGGGACGCCGGTCGGACCCTGGCGGCGTTCAGGATCCACCCGCTTTCGCTACGGGAGTCGATGCACAAGGCGCTCGACGACCAGGCGCGGGCAATACCGGCAGTGCTCTTCGACGGTTTCCAGGGACTGTCGGAAAACGTTCATCGGGTGTACCTGGAACAGGAGGTCGATCCTGCCTCTGCCGAGGCCATTCGCAAAGACCTGGCCGAGATCGGGGGCGACCTGGCTTGGTACGGGTGGCCCTGGGCGTGGCGAGCCCGCTTCATGCTGGGCCTGCTGCTCAAAGAGCGGCACCCCGTCGCCCGACCTTCCTCGATGACTGCGGGCGAGAACGCCGACTGGTGGGTCATTGAGCAGACTTCTGAGGATTCTCTGATCCTGCGGTCCGCCGGCTGGCGGACCGGCGAGGGCTGGCTCGGCTTTTCGATTCCTGCCGGCGGCTCGTATCTCAGGGTTGCCGCCGCTTTCCGGCCCCGAGGAGTGCCCGGTTTCCTGTACTGGTTCCTTTTAACGCCGCTTCACCGGGCGGCGTTCAAGGCCATGGCCCGGGCCCGTGTGCGAAGGGCGGCGGCGGAGCAAGCGGCGTAGTCCCGGTACCGCGCCTCGGTCAAGGCGGCGGAGCCAGGGCTCGCTTCAGATAGAGGACCGCTCCAACCACCGCCGTGAGCCCGATGAAAGCGGTGAAGCGGGCGAAGCCCCCGTAGGCCTCGAACTCGGGTCCCATCCGTGCGGCGATCCAGGTGACGATCCCGCCGAAGGCGGCTACCCCGCCTGCGCCGATGAGAAGAGCCGCAACCTTCCGCTTGACCCGGCCGACGGATTGCCTGGCATCCCATGACTGCGGGTTGCGGGCGTAGACCTTGGTGGCGTAGAACGCGGTCGCCGCCAGAGCAATGACCATCAGCAAAAAGCCGGACACTGCACTAAAGCTCAGCCAGGCGACTACTATCTCCCAGACCGGTGGGCTGAACCCCAGCCTCCAGTCGGTCTGGATGGCCAGCAGTTCCCATGCGAGGCCGGCAGCCAGACTCAGCGCAACCCCGCCGATGAGGGGGCCGACCACACCAACCGTCCGGTCGTCGGGAGAGTAGTCCAACGGGTCAGGCCTCAACGCGGTCGGCCAGTCTCCAGCCGCCGTTGGTGGATTCGTAGATCCAGATCGGTGGGTTCACCGGCTCCCCCCGGTCGTCGAACTCGTAGTTCTTGGAATCGCCACGGAACATGCGGTTGGCCGCCAGGAAGTCGGTGATGGCGTTCAAGTTGCCCTGGACCTCCTCAACCGCCTCCAGAAGCATCAGGGCACCTTCGTAGGCCTCGAGGGAAAAAGCAGTCGGCTGCGAGTCGAAACGGTTCCGGTAGCGCCCGGCAAACCGGGAGGAGGACTCTGCTGCCGGGTCGGAACCTGCCGAGCTGCTCACCACTCCACCCCCGACCCCCTCCGGATGCAAATCCCGCATCTGGTGAGATGCTACCGTCAAACCCTGGAATTCTGCCTGTCTCAGGGCATCCAGGAGCGCCTTGCCGGTGGCGCCCCCTCCCCCGTAGAGCACAGCCTCTGGTGCCGCCCTCACCAGCGCCTGGGCAAGCGCGGTGGGATTGGATCCCGGGTCGATGGTGTCGGTGCGGCCGGGGGGGCGCTGGAGGCGCTCCAGCTCCGCCCTTGCTCCTTCGGCAAACGGCCGTCCCTCGCCGGAATCCTCGGTCACCAGGGCGATGGCTCCTGCGACCCGGCCGGCGGCATGGGCCGCCAGCAACCGGCCTTCGTCGCGGTCGTCGGCCACCAGGCGGCGGAAGTTTCTCCAGCCGTCCTGGGGGATCCCGGCGCCGGTCACGGACGGGAGGACGTAGGGCAATCCAGAGCTCTCGAAGGCCGGAGCCAGAGACTCCACCTCGGCAAGAGCGAACGGGCCGACCACGCCGATAAGGCGCTCGGTGTTGGCGATTTCGCTTTCCCCGGCGCCGGCTTCCCCGGGCGTCGCCTGGGTGTTGAACTCTCTGAGCTCGATCTCGTAACGGGAGTCGGGGTTGCCGTTGTACTCGGCCACCGCCTGCCGGACCCCGTTGATCATCCCGACGATGACGGGATTTTCCGAGTCGGAGGTCCCCATGACCCCGAGGACGAGAATCTCCCGGCTAGCCGGGGGAGCTGCCTCGCCGCCCCCGCATGCCGCGAGCGTCAGGATCAAAAGAACCTGGGCGAGAGCCCTTGAAGCCCTTGAAGCTCCCGAACCCCGTAAAGCGCTGCTACCGTCCGAAGCTGCCCTGACGGCCGCTCTAGGTCTCACTTTTACTGAGTAGCTGCTCGGCGACCTCCGCCATACTCTTGCGCTGCTGCATGGCCAGCTTCTGGATCGAGCGGAAGGAGTCCTGCTCGGACAGGCCGTGCTGCTGCATGAGGATTCCTTTGGCACGTTCCACAAGCTTGCGGGTCTTGAGACGTTCTCCCAGGTCGCGCGACTCTCCCGCGAGGGCCTTGGCCTCGGTCCAGCGCGCCATTGCCACCTCTACCGCCGGGATGAGGTCTTGCTTGTCGAACGGCTTTACCAGATAGGCCATCGCGCCGGCTTTGTTCGCCTGGTCCACCAGGTCCCGCTGACTGAATGCGGTAAGGATCAGGACCGCGGCCAGCTCGCTCTCGTTGATCTTCGCGGCGGCCGTCAGGCCATCCATCTTCGGCATCTTGATGTCCAGGATGGCGAGATCGGGACGCAGGTCCTCGGCCAGCTTCAGGGCAGTCTCGCCATCACCGGCTTCCCCTACTACCTGGTAACCCTCCTCTTCGAGCATCTCGCGCAAGTCCAAGCGAATAATCGCTTCATCTTCGGCAATGAGAATCCGGGCTCGGGGCTGCACTACGGGAAAGATAACAGGCGAGCTTGCATCAGTGCGTCAATTGCCCACGGATGGGTGGGTAACGTGGCCAAAAACAGCAAAGCTGCCACCGCCACGCCGTTGCGCAAGATGTGTTTTATCTGGATGGGTTCCGACTCGCGCTTGCATCCACAGGGGATCCGGCGGCCCCGTAACAAATTGATCGCCATGGCCGCGGCGAAAACCACCAGCAGCACCGACCCAACAAGGCTCGCGAACGGTATGCCTGCCCCGACGATGAGCACTGCGCCGAGCACTACCTCGGTCACCGAAATGGCTCTCGCCGCCGCCCCGGCGGTCGCTCCGGGGATGATCCGGTAGTGCTTGATTGCGTCGGCGAACTCCCCCAGGTCGGACAACTTCGAGGCGCCGGCGGCAAGAAACATCGTGCCGAGGACGAAGCGGATCAGCAGACCGAGGGATGCGTCCAAGCGTTCTCCATGTAGCCGGGCGTGGGGGCCGATTATTCAGCTTCGCACACGATGATGATTGGTTCACCCACCCGCCGACAGCGTTCGATCAGGGAGAACCGAGCTTTTCGGCGATCGACAGGCCTGCCGGTCCGATGATCACCACGAACAGCGCGGGGAAGATGAACAGCATCATCGGGATGAGCAGTTTGACGGGGAGCTTGGCCGCCTTCTCCCGGGCGTTCTGCCGGCGAATCAGCCTCATGCGGGCCGAGTTCGATTGCAGCACGTCGCCTATCGGGCTCCCGATGGCGTCGGCTTGAATCATCGCCAAAGCGAAGGACGACAGCTCGCTGACGTCGGTGCGGTCGCGCAGCTGATGGAGCGCCTGCCTGCGGCTGGACCCCAACTGGATCTCCTGGAGAAGACGGTGAAGTTCGTCCCCCAGCGGACCGGGAAGGCTCTGGGAAGCCAGTTCGATGGCTGCTTCCAGCCCCATGCCGGCCTGCACCGAGATCGCCATGAGGTCGATGGTCTCCGGAAGGTCCTTGCGGATCAGAGCCTGGCGCTGCTTGCCTTTGCGCGACACCAAAAAGCCGGGAAGAAGAAATCCCACCCCTCCGCCGATGATCGCGAACATGACTACGCTTCCCGCCTTTACACCCAGGCCCGCCATGGCAAGAGGCACCAGGGTGGCGCCGATCGCGGTGGCGATGGCCTTCGACGCCAGAACCGACTCGACGCCTTGAGCCCCGACTCCGGCAAGAGTGGCGTGGCGGCGCATCTGTTCGAGCTGCGAGCTGGGAGTAAGGCGCCTGCCCAGCCGGCCGAACGCCTCGGTGACCGGACCGAACAGCCGGTACCGCAACGGCACCAGGGGCTGCGCATCGAAGTCGACGAAACCCTCGTCGGCGATCTCGGCGAGCGGCCCCTGGGATTCCCGTGCCAGGCGGCTGTACCCCAAGGTGGCGAGCAGAATCCCGCCGGCAACCGCAACCATGCTGATCAGTTGGAGAATATTCACGATCAGACCTCCACCCTTCCCAATCTCTTCATCCACATGTGACCGAAAAGCAGAGACACGCATGCGGCGCCCAGCAGGGCCCGGCCCGGGCCGGTGATGAACAGCGGCTCAATGTACTCCCGCCTTGTCAGGAACAAAAAGGCGGCGAGACCTATCGGCATGCCGATGAGTATCTTTCCCGAGATGCGCGCCTCGGCAGACAGGGCTCGCACTTCACCCCGGACCTCCTGCCGAGCGTGCATGAAGTCGGCGAGCACCCGAAGGGTGTCGGCAAGCTTGCCCCCGGTCTGCTGCTGAATCTTGATCGCTTTCACCGTCCAGGCTATGTCCTTCGAGCCGATGCGCTGGACCATGGCTTCCAAGCCCTCGATCAGCGGCCGTCCCACTGCCGACTCGGCGACCACCCGGGCAAACTCGGTGGACAAAGGCGCCTCGCCTTCCTCGCCGGCCAGTTCCATTCCCAGCAGCAGAGAGGTTCCCGCATCCAAGGATCCTGCAATCAGCTGAAGGGCCTCGGGAAGCTGGGATTCCATCTTCATGACCCGTTTTCTGGCCTTGGAATTCAGCCTGGACATTGCGAACAGCGGCATGAATACCACCGCGGCAAGCGACAAGAGGATCGAGCCGGTGATCAGCAGGAGTAACGCCGCGACTACGAGCGTGCCCAGGGCGAGCAATGCACCGAACTCCCCCGCCTGTATCGACGATCCGGCCTGGATGAGCTTGAAGCGGACCCTTCCCACCGCCTGTGTCTGGCCCAAAGCTCGCTCGGCGAAGGCTCCGGCCCGCTCCATGAGGTCGGAGATGTCCTGAGGAGGCTTGGTCGGCGCTTCCAATTCCGCTTCGAGCAGCTCGCGCAGGGCGGTGTTCCGGTCTCCCAGGTACCTGGAAAGACCGTACGCGCCGAGCGCTATCCCTGCCCCGACAAAGACCATCGCCAGCAACTGAATCATCGGACCGGCCTTCTGCCGTTTGCGGCACTCAACAGCCGGGCGGGGACGGCCGGCTGCTCCGTCTTAGGCCTAAAGAGCTTGGCGGGAAGGTCCACCCCCTTGTCCTGCAGTTTCTCGATGACCTTGGGGCGTAGCCCGGTGGGCTTGAGAATGCCCGAGGAGGTCGCAGATGCGCTTCCGCCCTCGGCAAACGAGTACCGGAAGATGTCCTGGAGCGTGATGATGTCGCCCTCCATGCCCTGGATCTCCGAGATATGGGTTATGCGCCGGGAGCCGTCACCGAACCGGGCGATCTGGACGACCAGGTCCAAAGCAGCCGCTACCTGCTGGCGGATGGCCCGCACCGGCAGGTCGTACCCGGCCATCATCACCATGGTGTCCAATCGGGTCAGCGCGTCGCGAGGCGAGTTCGAGTGGATGGTGGTGAGGCTACCCTCGTGGCCGGTGTTCATCGCCTGCAGCATGTCCAGCGCCTCACCGCCGCGAACCTCTCCGACGACAATCCGGTCCGGACGCATTCGAAGAGCGTTGCGAACGAGTTCCCGGATCCCGATGTGTCCCGCTCCTTCAATGTTCGCCGGACGCGACTCCATCCTGACGACGTGGGGCTGGGACAGCCGGATTTCGGCTGCGTCCTCGATGGTGACAATCCTCTCGTCGGGGGGCACGAAGTCACCGAGGATGTTGAGGAGGGTGGTTTTGCCGGTTCCGGTTCCCCCGGAGACCACGATATTCAGCTTTCCCAGAACCGCCCCCTCCAGGAAGGCGCCGGCATCCTCGGTGATAGCACCCAGCCGGATCAGGTCGTGGATGGTGAACGGCTTGGCCGGGAACCGCCGGATGGTAAGGATCGGCGAGTCTACGGCTACCGGCGGAAGCATTGCATTGACCCGCGAGCCGTCGGGCAGCCGGGCGTCGACCATAGGCGAAGCTTCATCGATTCTTCGGCCCACCGTGGCCACGATCTTCTCGATCACCTGGCGAAGATGGGCCTCGTCGGTGAAGGCGATGTCGGTGTGGATCAGCTTGCCCTTCTTCTCGACGAAGATGTCGTTGTAGCCGTTGCACATGATCTCGGTGATGGTCGGGTCCGAGAGAAGCTCCTCCAGCGGCCCGTAACCCAAAAGGTCGGCCGTCAGCTCGGCGACGAACTTCGGCCGCTGTGAGCTCGGCAGTACGATGCCGGCCCTGTTCAGCGCCGCTTCGAGGTTCTCCGAAACCACGGCCTTCAGCTCTTCGGCGTTCGACTTGGCATAGAGCTTGTTGCCCAGCTCCTCCATGAGGGAGTCGCGCACCTGGCGCTTCATTTGCCCCCAGCTCCCCGATCCCGTAGATACGATCTTGCGCCGCTTTTCGGGTGCGGCTGAGGGTTTGACTCCCGCAACCCGTGCCTTTTCGGTCTGGATCTTTTCCAGGCGGTCCGACAGAGCCATCAGTTCCTACCTTTCTTGAGGCCGAGGCGGCCGGAGCGGCGGCCGCCCTGCTGCGACCACGGCATCGTCTCGCCCGCAGACGCAGGCACGAGCTTGGCGAAGCCCTCGGCAAGCTGCCGGGACACCTCCGCTTTGGGGTTGGCCTGAAGGATGGGGACGCCCATGTTCGTGGACCACGGGACCTCCTTGGACATCGGCAGGACCGCAAGGAATCCCTGAGGGAACAACTGCTCCACTCCCTTGATGTCCAGGCCGATTCCCGATTCCGCCCGGTTGACCACCAGAGTGGTCTCGATGTCCGTGACGCTGAGCTTCTCGACGGTTTCCAGGTAACGCCTCATGTTCTTCAGCGACGGCACGTCCATGTTGGCGAGAACGATGACCTTCTCCGACTGGTCGAATACGGCCAGGCAGGTCTCGTTGAGGCTCGGCGGAGTGTCCACGACGATGAAGTCGAAGTCGCGGCGTGCCACCTCGAGGATGGCGGACACTTCGTTCGGGCCGACCCGTTCCCCGGCAAGCGGGTCGGTGGGCGCACAAAGAGCCTTGAACCCGGCCGGGTGCTCGACCAGAGCCGAGGCCAGGTCCTCGGGGACCTCCACCAGATCCTCGATGCTGTGACGTGGGTGCAGGTGCAGCGAGGGGGCGATCTCCCCGAACTGCAGGTCGAGGTCGATCAGCAGTACCCGGCCGCCGGTGGCCTTGACCAGGTAGGTGGCGAGGTTGGAGGCAAGCATCGTCTTTCCGCTGCCTCCGGAAGCCGAAGCAACGGTGAATACCCGGGCCAGCGCCGTGGGAGGCGCCGAAGTCTGGGGTTGGACTACCGGCGGCGGCGCCTCCTGGACCACCACGCGCTCGGTTACGACCACACTTTCCACCCGGAGCTGATCGGCGGTGTGCAGAGCCCCTGCCAGCTTGGTCCGCAACTTTGACCTGGACGGGTTCACCGGGAGAAAGTCGCTGGCGCCGCTGGCGGCCATCTGAGCCGCCGACCAGGTCTTGTCGTTGTCCGACAGCAGGATGACGATTCGGGGCTGTGCCTTGTGGATCTGCGCCAGGCGCTTCAGACCGGCACCCGTCACCTCCTCCGGGCTGAACACGATGACGTCGGGATCCTCCTCACGGGCAATCTCAACGATCTCGGTAGGCCGGTCGAGCTTCAGGATCTCGGGCTCGGGGACCATGCCCTCGGCGGCCTTGCCCAGGTTCATGGACAGCTTGCCCGCCCGGTCGACGACAATCACCTTGGGAATCCGCTCGTTACCCTCTACCGGCTCGATCTCCTCAGCCTCCTCCTCCATCTCGATAGCGGCCGGCTCGTCGAAGACAGGTGCCTTCCCCGTCTCCTCGGTCCCGACTACCTCCGGCACCTCGAAGACGGATTCTTCCTCCGCCTCCTCGGCAGCCGCCGGCTCGTCGAAGACAAGTGCTTTCTCTGCCTCCTCAAGCTCATCGGCCTGTTTCCGGTCGTCCTCAACCGGGCCGGTCCACGGCGAGACCAACGTTACTATCGGCCGCCGCCTTTCCACCGGCTCCTCCGACGCGAGGTCTTCGACCGCCTCTGCGGCTGCCTGAAGCCTGTGCGTGGACCGGGCCGCCCGCACCGGGTGCTGAACCCGGCTCGCGAGCGGATGCAGCTTGAAGACCCCGTTGGCCGACGCTTCGGCTGAAGGCCGGCGCAGCACCTGGTAATCGACCGGCTCGACCGGCTCCGGGACTTCGGCCTGGGGTACTTCGGGTTCGGCGAGCATCGGCTCGGAACTCTCTCTGGCGCTTCGATACCTGATCATGCCAGGGCCGTTCGGTAGGTGCGGCCGGTCCCTACGCCTGCCGGTTCGCCTGCGTTCATCAAGGTGAGCCAAACGCCGCCGTTCTCCTTGGCAAAGATGATCTTTTCCGCTTGTTCGATGGTCACCGCAAGGGTGAGGAGGATGTCTCCGGAGTCATCCGGGGCGGCGCCCTCGGCTTGAGCCTTCGCCGACAATGCACGCCGGTTGGCCAGCACTGTGACGTCGCTCAACAGCAGTTGGGTGAGGTTGGCGTCCTCGGCGCTCGCCCCCGGCATCCCCTTGAAGGTCACATAGATGTCCGCCTTGGAACCGGGCTGGATGTAGTCGCCGACACCCTGGGGAAGCGGCACGCTGATCGTGAGCGCCCGCATCCCTGCGGGGATCTTGAGGCTCTCCGCTCCCGTGGCGTTGAACTGGACTGTGGTGAGTATCTCGCCCTGGGACATTGACCGGACCAGGGTCTTGCCGCTGGCCTGTTCCTCGTCGGTAATCGCCTGTGGGGGCCGCAACGAGGCCGGCACCTGCCGCAGCTCAATCGAGTCGGCGAGGTCCTCCCACAAGGTGCCTACCGTAAGATCGGCGGTCGCCACATAGGCGGGCACGGTGGTGGCATCAACTGGAGCTACGGCGCCGGATCGCGCCGCGCCGGCGGTATAGAGGTAGGACAGCAGCATTCCCAAAACTGCAAGCACTGCCCCGCCAATGACGACAATCTTTGAACGCTTCATGATCTGCTTTCTCCTCGATCTACTTGGTAGGTCTGAAACTCTCCTGCGCCGGGTCTCCCTAGCTTCGGGTCCGGGGCCTCGGACAAAACCTTCGTCATTCGACCAACTCGAACCCGCCCGACCGGCCGGGATAGCTCTCGTTCCTGGTGATGGTCTGGGAAGACCCGCTCAGCTTCACGGTCTGGGCAACCAGACGCCCCTTCAGGGAGGCCGAGACGTTGGTGCCCGAGAAGTCCAGGGGACCTCGAGGGGCATACATGATGCCGGTCCACAGGTGGTTGTTCCCGTTCAGCTTGATCACCGCTTGCCCGGCGCTGCAGCTGGGCTGGTTCTTGTTCGAGAACAACAGCAGCCCCTCGGGATCCCAGGGCTCGAAATCGATGTTATTGCCGTTGATCTGGATGTCACCGTTGCTGGTGACAAAGGTCGCTCCGGTGGTGTTGAGCCCGCTTTGGTTGAGGTGGTAGCTGCCCGCCGTGTAGTAGAGCCCGGGTGTGATCCTCTGGTTCGCCTTGTCGTACAGCCAGGGCCGGGCCTCCAAGAAAGTTATGTCGATATCTTGAGTACCGAGATTGAAGTATTTGGACTGGGACTCGGCCAGCGTCGCCTTGGACCCCCCGGGCGCGTAGTCTTCAATCTCGAACGACTCCGGATACGCCAGCGGTGCGCTCAACTTACGCGGGTTGTCGATCGAAGGGTTGTACTCGACGTTTCCTACCGGAGCGCTGCCGGCTAGATAGGTGGCGTCACCGTTGATTTTCGTGCCGGATGAGGTGATCTTCACGTCGTTGTTCGAGTGGACGCCGCCGTTCACCGTTCGGTTGGAGCCCGAGAACTCAAGTGCGGAGTTTGTACAGGTGGTGGATCCGGCAAAAACTGCGTACTGGCCGCCCAGTCCTGGACTGGCACATGCGGTGGCGGTCGCCCCCACCGTCAGGGAGTCCACGTTGAACACCCTTCCGAAGATCGTCGACATCTGCTCGGTCGGCTGCACCTGCACGCAACCGGCGACACCGCTTCGCGCGCCGGACACGGGCGGGATGTTCACCTGGGCGTCGCTGCCGGAGAAGCCGTTCTTGCCCACATAGTCCCGCGCCGCGGTAGTGGCCTGGGCCGTAGTGCCGTTGACCAGCACCCCCGCGCCGGCAAGGGCGGCGAAATCGGCGCTGTTTTGCGCCTGGGCCCGCCGCTGCCGGGCATAACCCAGGTCGACGGCAAAAGCCGAGAAGCCGAGCAGCACGGTCATGCTGAAGGCAACGATGACCAGCACCGCCCCTTTTTCGTCCGAAAGGCCGCGGGTCATGCGCACCACGTCCAGTCACTTCCGGGCAGCGCGGTCTCCGCAGCCGTGCCGAACGTAGACAGGTCCTGCTCGATCCTCATCTCGACCTTGGCTTTCAGCACGCCGCCGAGAAGGGAGTCGAAGATGCTGGTTACCGAGTCGAGGGGATACTGGTGGCAAAGGATCATCGAGCCGCCCTTGACCTTGGAGCCGGGGAAGTAGACCATCGTCCGGCTCTTCTGCTCATCCAGGCCGACGAGGCTCTTGGTCTGGCACATCAGGTTGCGGGTCGGTGCGTTGGCGCTGGCGGCGCCGACGATGGTGCAGCTGCCTGGGTTGCCGACCTGGCCCACAATTCCCTGACGAACTCCGGACCCGACCCCCTGACGCATGGTCATGAGGTCGTTGAACACAAGGCCGAAGTCCATGATCCCGGCCAGCAGAAGCACAAGGATCGGAAGCACCAGGGCCATCTCAACTGCGCTGGCTCCACTCTCGTCCTTCGCTCGAGCCGATGCCGACCGGCCGATTAGCTTCTTGAGCAACACGCCACGCCCTTCCCAAATAAGTGGAAATCCGCTGGCTTGCCCCCCGGCACTTGCCCCATCGGCTGCGCGATCCCTTTTCTTGCTGCCTTCCTTATCGGCAGTAAGTTGTACGCGCTTAAGTCGGGAAATCTGTTCCAGGCACTTTCGTTAGGGGATTCGGGACCTTCTGCCGGCGCGCGGTCCGGCAGGCTGAGGCGGGAACGAGACCGGTTCCCGCAAGGCGCGCCCGGAGGCTAGGTGTTCAGCGGTGCCGGGAGCGGGACTTGAACCCGCACGAGTTTGCACTCAATGGTGTTTGAGACCATCGCGTCTGCCGTTCCGCCATCCCGGCCGGGCTGCAACTCTAGGTTAACAACCGTCCGTAGATCGGTCCGACGACCCGTGGCCGGCGGGGTTGACGGCCTTGTCGATCGAGCCGACCAGGCCCACCACGCCGGGCAGGTCAAACTCGAGCACCCGCTTCACTACTGCCGTGCCGACGATCACTCCGTCTGCGACCTTGCACGCCTCCACCGCCAGCTCGTCGTTTGAGATGCCGACGCCGATCAGCACCGGCAGGTCGGTGTGGGGCTTGACCCGGCCAACCACCTCGGCCGCCGCCGAGGCAAGCGAGTTCTGCAGGCCGGTGACTCCCATGCGCGATACCACGTACACCCAGCCTCGGGACGCTGCAGCCAGCATCGCCGCACGGTCGGCGGGTGTCGTCGGCGCCACCAACTGGATCAGTGAAAGACCCTGGTCCTTCAGCGCCCGGTCCAGCTCATCGCATTCCTCGTAGGGCAGGTCGGGGACGATGAGGCCCGACACGCCGGCGGTTGCCGCCTTCGCCGCGAACCGTTGGATGCCCGCCGAGTGGATCGGGTTGAAGTAGGTCATGACCACCGCGGGCGTGGAGCACCGCTTGAGGGCCTCTGCAACCAGCCCCAGGCACCCGTCGACCGTCACGCCGGCCTCGAGCGCCTTCGCCGAAGCCTCCTGGATGACCGGTCCGTCCATCACCGGATCGGAAAACGGGATACCGACCTCGATGGCATCGGAGAACGCCCCCAGCTCGACGTAGAGATCGACGAACTCGCCCGGAGTGGGCAGCCCGCAGGTCAGGTAGGGCACGACAAGCTTTCGCCCCTCGGAGACTCTCTGCCTGAGATGGGCGCCCAGGTCGAACTTGATCTCGACGCTCAAAGACCCAGCATCCCGGCGACGATGTCCACGTCCTTGTCGCCCCGGCCCGACAGGCACACCAGCACGTCGGCGTCCCGGCCGAGGCTGCGGGCAAGGTCCATGCCCCGGGCAACTGCGTGCGCCGACTCCAGGGCGGGGAGGATTCCTTCCGACGAAGCAAGGGTGCGAAAGGCAGCCACCGCATCGGCATCTGTGGCAGTGAGGTACCGAACCCTCCCGCTGTCCTTCAGCATCGAATGCTCGGGACCGACCCCCGGGTAGTCCAGGCCGGGGGCGACCGAGTGCGCCGGGAGGATCTGCCCGTCGTTGTCCTGAAGCAGGTAGGAGCGGGCGCCGTGAAGCACGCCGGGCCGGCCCAGGCCGATCGCTGCGCTGTGCGGGGATCCTTCCTGCCCGGTTCCGGCCGCCTCCACCCCGTAGATCTCCACCTCAGGGTCGTCCAGGAACCCGCGGAAGATACCGATGGCGTTGGAGCCGCCCCCCACGCACGCCACCACAGCTTCGGGGAGCCGGCCGGCCAGCTCCAGCATCTGGCCCTTGGCCTCCCGGCCGATGATGCTTTGCAGGTCCCCGACCATCTGCGGATACGGGTGGGGGCCCACCACCGAGCCGATCACGTAGTGGGTGCTCTCGACCGTGCTCACCCAGTCACGCAGGGCCTCGTTGATCGCGTCCTTGAGTGTCTGGGTACCGTTGGTGACCGGCCTGACGTCGGCTCCGAGCATCTTCATCCGGGCGACGTTGTGACTCTGGCGACGGGTGTCCTCGGCTCCCATGTAAACCCGGCATGGGATTCCGAAGTACGCAGCGGCCGCGGCGGTTGCCACCCCGTGCATCCCGGCTCCGGTCTCGGCGAGCACCCTGGTCTTGCCCATCCGGACCGTCAGGAGCAACTGC
>DATLGP010000023.1:0-2603 GCA_035540395.1 Actinomycetota bacterium | reverse complement strand
CAGCAAACCGCCAACCTGACTCCGCGCCTCAAACAGTCCTCCCGAAAGGCAAAAAGGCGGCCGTCGCTTTGCGCCTGCGACGGCCGAAATGTTAAGGAACCCTACCGCGAATCGGATGGTCGAAGTCAAACCGAAGGTCGCCAAATAAAGAGGGGACCCCTAGGGGTCCCCTCAGGTACACCAGGAACTGTTAGGAGATCCGTCCGGAGGACATTGCCTCCAGCTTGCGGATCCTCTCCTCGGTGGGCGGGTGGGTGCTGAACAGGCGGGCGGCGCCGCCTCCGCGCATGCCGCGCAACGGATTGACTATGAACATGGGAGCGGCGGACGGGTTCACCGGCATCGGGATGCGCTGGGAAGCCAACTCGAGCTTGCGCAGGGCGGCCGCCAGGCCGTGCGGCCGGCCGGCGATGGTTGCACCCACCGCATCGGCGTGGAACTCACGGGAGCGGGAGACCGCCATCTGCATGATCATCGCCGCAAGGGGGGCGACGATGCTTGCTACCAGGATGCCGGCGAGACCGATCGGGTTGTTGCTGTTGCTGTTGCGGCCTCCGCCGAACATGGCCCCCCATCGCGCCATGGTGGCGACGAACGAGATGGCACCCGCGATGGTCGCGGCTACCGACGCGATCAGGATGTCCCGGTTCCTAACGTGGGCAAGTTCGTGCGCCACGACGCCCTCTAGCTCGTCGGGGCTCATGATCTCCAGAAGCCCCTGGGTAACTGCCACCGCGGCATGCTTGGGGTTCCGGCCGGTCGCAAAGGCGTTCGGCTGCTGGGACGGGATGATGTGGAGGCTCGGCATGGGCAGGTTGGCCCGCTGGGTCAACCGGTACACCAACTCGTAGAGCTGGGGGGCCTCGGTCCGGCTTACCGGTCTGGCCTTGCTCATCTTCAGGGCAATCCTGTCCGAGAACCAGTAGGCGCCCATGTTCATCACCGCGGCAAACGCCAGGCCCATGACCGCGCCGGAGCGGCCGCCGAGCATGTTGCCCAAGAACACCATGAGCCCGGCAAGCGTGCCCAGGAGGAAAACCGTCTTCAAATTGTTCTTCATCTTCGATCCCCCTTGTTAATCCAGGGTACCGGCGCCCCGATGGCTATGGGGGCCCCGCCGCTTAGAAAACGCTAAAAAATGGCGACGCCCGATTGTTAGGGCACATACTCCAAATGGTTAACAGCGTGTCAAATCTGGGCTGGGGAGCCGGATTTTCGGTCCCTGCGGCCGGCGGGCGGAATACGCTTCGCCGATGGTGCCGCAAAGGGATCTGCTTCTCGCCGACGACCGACTGAAAGGGGCCGCCTGGTGCCGCGCCCACAGCGACCTGGTGGATTGCTGGCTCGCCGAGCTGCTGTCGCAAGCATGCGACTCCGATCTTCCGTCCGGGCTTGCTCTGGTTGCCATCGGGGGATACGGACGATCCGAGCTGTGTCCGGGAAGCGACATCGATGTGATGCTGGTTCACGACCGGATCCCGGACCTGCGCTCGATTGCCGACCGGATCTGGTACCCGATATGGGACCTGGGCCTCAAGCTGGGCCAGAGCGTGACGACGGTGAAAGAAGCGCTCGCTCTGGCCGACGACGACCTGGACACGGCCACCGCCCTGCTCAGTGCCCGCCACGTCGCCGGTGACCCCACCCTGTCGGCGCAGCTTGCTGAGGGTGCATCCGTCCAGTGGGAGCGGCGCTCCAGGCGCTGGCTGAGCCGGCTGGCCGAGCGAACCGAGGAACGCCACACCAGGTTCGGCGAGGTGGCGTTCCGGCTGGAGCCCGACCTCAAGGAGGGAAGAGGCGGCCTGCGCGACGTCCACGCCCTCGGCTGGGCGGAGGCGTCGCATCGTGTGCTGCTGGAGCACGATGCCCAGAGCATTTCCCGCGCCTATGCCGTCATCCTGGACGCCCGGGTGGAGCTCCAGCGCCTCACCGGCCGGCCGAACAATGTCCTTGCCCTACAGGAACAGCCCGCGGTGGCCCGGGCGATGGGCGACCCGGATGCCGACACGATGATGGCCCGGATAGCCGAGGCCTCCCGGATGATCGCCTGGACCGGCGACGACGCGTGGCGGCGCATCCGCTCCGACCTGCGCGGGAAGGTGAGCCGGGGCGGCGGGCGCACCCAGAAGATCGGCGAGGGAGTCCTGCTGCGGGACGGCGAGGTGGAACTGGGCGACGACGCTGCGTTGGACGACCCGCTGCTCCCGCTAAGGGCGGCCCTGGAGGCGGCCCGCAGGGAGACGGTGATCGAGCGGATCTCGCTCGAACGAATGGCGGGGGCCCCGGCCAAGGTGCCCGAGCCCTGGCCGGATGAGATGCGCCGTTTGCTCGTGGACCTTTTGACCACCGGCTCGCCGGCGATCCGGGTGGTCGAGGCGCTGGACCAGCGGGGCCTGTGGGTGAGGATGTTCCCGGAGTGGCGGCCGGTTCAGGCCCGGCCTCAGCACAACGCCTACCACCTTTTCACCGTGGACCGTCACCTGCTGGAAACCACGGCCCGGGCTTCGGCGCTGACCGGCCGGGTCGAGCGGGTCGACATGCTGGCGATAGTGGCCCTGCTGCACGACATCGGCAAGGGCTACCCCGGCGACCACAGCACCGTG
>DATLGP010000022.1:0-4731 GCA_035540395.1 Actinomycetota bacterium | reverse complement strand
CTCCACCCGCTCGCCGGCCAGGGATTCCTTCAGTGGCCTGATGATCGGGACCCCTCCGGCCACCGACGCCTCGAAGCTGAACTCCACCTTGCTGGCCTCGGCCTCATCGAACAGCTCCCGCCCCAGGGCACCGATCAGCTCCTTGTTGGCACTTACGACATGCTTTCCGGAGCGCATGGCTTCCAGTATCAGCGTCCGGGTGGGCTCGATACCCCCCATGACCTCGATTACGACCTGGATGTCGGGATCCCCCACCACCTCGCCGGCATCGTTGGTGAAGACGTCGGCTGAAAGCGGAACGTCGCGCTGTTTGCCGAGGTTGCGGACCGCCACCCTTCGGATCTCGAGCCGGGCCCCCACCCGCTCCGAGATCTCCTCGGAGTGCGCGTCAAGGATCCGCGCAACCGCGGAGCCGACGATGCCGCATCCGAGCATTCCAACCGAGATCGAGTCTGCCAAAGTGGTTCAGTACCTTCTGCTTCAGTGGTTCCAATTTACGTTCCGGGTGCCCGGGCCTTTTAGGCGTCTTCTTCTCTCACCGACGGAGCAGTCAGCTCCCTGACCATCTCCCTCGCCATGCCGACGGCGGCCGCAGTTACGCCCATCCATGCCATCTTGGTGGCCAGCGACGCCTCGTCGAGGTCGGGAATGGGCTTGTGCAAACCCTTGGTCCAGAACTTTTCGACGGCCATCATCGTCAGCTTGGCAGCCAGAGCGCTCAATCCTAGCGCCAACAGCTTCTGCGCCAACCCACCCGAGCGTGCGGTCTTGTTCATTTAAGTCCTCCAATCCTCCGGCTCCACGCACGTAGAGCATAGAAGACGGATAGCCTCCGGGCGTGAAACCAAAACATGACGCGAAAAAGGCCCCCCGTCACAGAGGGCCTTTTTCTGCAGTCGGCCTGTAGGCCGGGTTCTGTCGTTCCTTTTACGGAACGGGCGACCATCCATCTGGGACCTGAGTCACCTCAGGCCTCTAGCAACCTACCCGGGGCGGTTGAAGCGGGCAGCTCCGTGTCCCCTGTTGGTCTTGCTCCGAGTGGGGTTTGCCTAGCCGCCGCAGTCTCCTGCCGCGCTGGTGCGCTCTTACCGCACCGTTTCACCCTTGCTGGGGACGAATCCCCAGCGGTCTGCTCTCTGTTGCACTTTCCGCCGGTCACCCGGCCTGGGAATTACCCAGCACTCTGCCCTGTGGAGCCCGGACCTTCCTCAGCCACCGATCCAAAGCAACTCCGAAGAGCTTTTTTGGCCGGCTGCCGCGGCCGCCCGGCCAACTGCACCTACAAGTTTAGTCGCCTTCGTTCGCCGTTGTCGGCGATTCCCCGTCCACGCCGGGCGGCCGGGGCGGGCCACCGATGCGGTCCGAGCGGTTCATCCTCTCCGGGCGGTCGATGAGCTCGCCCCTGCGCAGGAACCGGGACCGCAGCGCCGGGTCCTGCAGCTGGTAGGCCCGGCCGAGGTAGACCAGCACCGCAAGACCCACCACCTCGCCGGCCAGCTGCCAGGGACTGGTGAGAAGCCCCAGCCAGTGACCCGGAGCCGGGTCCGGGGGGAACTCGGTACCGAAAAGCGGCCAGAACCAGGTGATCGGGTCGTTCCACATGCCGTCCAGCACCTGGTGGATCAGCATGCAGATGGGCAGGATGAACCAGCGCCGGGCGGTGGCTCCCCGCAGCGTGAGCTGGATTCCCAAAAGCAGGAATGTCGCCATGAGCAATGTGTGGCCGAACAGCCGCCCGGTTTGAAAATACTCCGGGAAGAAGATGCGACCGAGCGGCTTGTCGATCAGGTCCGGGACGATGGCGCCCAGCAGCACCACCCGGTAGTCGATCCGCCGGGCACCCAGCGCGAAGAACACGATGGCGCAGGTCATCCCCAGGTGCCAGAAAAGCATTCAGGTCCTTTCTAGAACAGCCCGGACTGCTCGGGGCTCCCCGGCCCCTCGAAGTCGGGATTGGCGGACTGCCACTCGTCCATTCCCTCGTTGCTCAGCCGGTCGGCCCGCTGGTTCTGTGCCCGGGGAACCGCCTGGAACGTGATCTCGTCGAACTCCTGGGCCAGCTTGCGCGCCTTCGCATGGAGCGGCCGCAGGCCCGGGTGCTTGACCTTGTAGTTGCCCTGCATCTGCTGCACCACCAGGGTGGAGTCCATAAAGACCTTCAGGCTCGCCGCCCCGTGACGGCGGGCCGCCTGCAGGCCCTCGATCAGGCCCTCGTACTCCGCCACGTTGTTGGTGGCCCACCCGATTCCCCGGCCGATTTCTTCGATCACCTCTCCGTCGGGAGACTCCAGCACCACCCCGATACCGGCGGGTCCCGGGTTTCCGCGCGCGCCGCCGTCGGTATGAACCCGGTAGGCGCCGGTCACTGCCGGTGGCTACCCGTCCGTGACGACGAGGATGCGGCCGCACTCGTCACACCGGCTGAGTCCCTCGGCCGCCCGTACCCGCGCCACCTCCTGAGCCGGCAGCTGCATGTGGCATCCCAGGCACATGCTGCCCTTGAGGGCCGCCGCGCCTACTCCGCCCTTGGACTTGCGCAGGTCGTCGTAAAAGGCAAGAAGTCCGGGCTCGATGCGGGGAACCCAGCCCTGCTTGCGCTCCCGGGCCGTCTCCAGGTCCTGTCCCACCTCTCCGCCAGCTTCGTCCCGGCGCACGATGGCCTGGGCCACCTGGGCCTGCAGCGCCTCCAACTCGGCCCTCAGGCCGGCAAGTTCCTTCTCGAGGTTCTCCCGCTCCTCCATGACCTCCAGGTCCTCGTCCTCGAACCTGGTCCGCCGGCGTTTGAGCGACTCGATCTCGGCCCCCACCGAGGCGAGCTCCCGGGGACTGGAGATGTCGCCCGAGTTGACGCGGGCCTCCTCACCGGCGATCTTCCGTCCGATGTTGTCGATCTCGGTGTCGAGCTTGCGCTGCCGGCCGGCAACCTCGTCCAGCGCCGCCTCCCGCTCCCCCACCCGGGACTCCAGCGTGCGCTGGCGGTCCTCCAGTGAGTCCAGCTCCTCCTGCTCGGGCAGGTTGTGAAGCCTGGCGGTCAACCGGTCGATGATGGAATCGATCTTTTGGAGCTCCAGGAGCTCGAGCAACGACTGTCTTGACGCCTCCACCATCATCGCAGTGTATCCAGGTCCAGCTCACCGGAGGCAATCCGGCACAGGGTCTCGACGTAGAACTCGTGTTCACGCTCCAGCACCCGGGCGGCAAGTTTCGGCACGTCGTCGCCCTCCAGGACCTCGACCTCGCACTGCGCGATGACCGGTCCCCGGTCATACTCGTCGTCCACCAGGTGGATGGTTACCCCGGTGACCGCGTCCCCGGCGTCCAGCACCGCCTGGTGAACCCGCTCTCCGTACATCCCCACCCCCCCGAACTTCGGCAGCAGCGCGGGATGGATGTTCAGAATCCGGCCGGCGAACCGACCGATGGTCGCGGGACCCACCTTCTTCATGTATCCGGCCAGGACCACCAGGTCAACCCCGGCCTCCACCAGGACACGGCAGATCTCGGCGTCCAGTTCATGAAACTCGGGATGGGTCTTCCCGCTTAGATGGTGAAACGGAATTCCCTCGTTGCGAGCCCTGGTGGCGGCCATCGAACCGGCGTTGTTGCCGATCACCGCCACCACCTCCCCGGCAAGAGCTCCACTCCGGGTGGCATCGATGATCGCCTGCATGTTCGAGCCGCCGTGCGAGGCGAGGATCGCCAGCCTCATGAGCGCGAAAAGGCCGGGATGGTCGACATCCCGGCCAGATTATTCGCTTCGGGCAATCGTTGCGTCAGACCCCGGCCTTCTCCAGCTCCTCGGAGTACTTGCCGTAGGTGGCCGCCGAGTTGGCCCGGGCCCGCAGCAGTGCGGTCTGCTGGCCGGCAGACAGGTTCTCCGGCTTGCCGGCCCAGGTCTCCATGGCCGCCATCTGCAGGGCACGACCGTAGGAGTAGGTCATCGGCCACGGGGCGCCGCCGATCTTGTTCAGCTGGTTCAGGTTCGCCGAGGCCTCCTGGTCGGACTGGCCGCCCGATAGGAACGCAATGCCTGCGACCGCCGCCGGCACGTTCTTCTTCAGGACCTCCAGAGTTCTCTCTGCCACCTGCTGCGGGGTGGCCTTCTGACCGGACTTTTTGCCCGGGACCACCATGTTCGGCTTGAGAACCATCCCCTCGAACTTCACACCGGCCCGGTAGAGGGCGCCGAAAACGGTGTGGAGAGTCTTGTCGGTTACCTCGAAGCAACGGTCCATGTCGTTGTCGGCGTCCATGAGGACCTCGGGCTCGATGATCGGAACGATCCCCCGCTCCTGGCACAGGGCGCCGTAGCGAGCGAGAGCGTGGGCATTGGCCTCCAGGCAGTAGTCGGTGGGGATGCCGTCGCCGATGGTGATCACCGCACGCCACTTGGCGAAGCGGGCCCCCAGGTCGTAGTACTCGGCCAGGCGCTCCCGAAGGCCGTCCAGGCCCTCGGTGACCTTCTCGCCCGGGTGGCCGGCCAGATCCTTGGCGCCGGTGTCCACTTTGATGCCCGGGATGATCCCCAGGTTCTGCAGGTACTTGGGAAACGGGGTGCCGTCGCTTGCGCTCTGGCGGATGGTCTCGTCGTAGAGGATGACCCCGCTGATGTACTCCTGCATGCCCTGGGCGGAGAAGAACATCTCACGGTAGGACCGGCGGTTCTCCTCGGTGGACTCGATGCCGAGGGCGGCAAACCGCTTGCCGATGGTGGGCGAGCTTTCGTCGGCG
>DATLGP010000021.1:0-3151 GCA_035540395.1 Actinomycetota bacterium | reverse complement strand
AGTCCTTTGTTCGCCAGTTCCAGCGCGTAGGGAAGGGTGGCGTTGGTCAATGCGTAGGTCGAGGTGTGGGGCACCGCACCGGGCATGTTGCCGACGCAGTAATGCACTACGTCGCTCACGACGTAGGTCGGGTCCGAGTGCGTGGTCATGCGCGAGGTCTCGAAGCAGCCTCCCTGGTCGACCGAGATGTCGATGACGACCGCTCCCGGCTTCATCGCTTCGATGAGCTGTTTGCTCACCAGGTTGGGAGCCAGGGCTCCCGGTATCAAGACCGCCCCGATCACCAGGTCGGCCGCCAGGACAGCCTCCTCGATGGTCGTCTGGTTCGACATCACCGTAAGGATGCGGCCCTTGTGGATGGAGTCGATGTAGCGCAGACGGTCGATGCTGCGGTCGAGCACCAGTACCTCGGCCTCCATGCCCTGGGCCAGCCAGGCAGCGTTGGCGCCGGCCATCCCGGCCCCCAGCACCACCACCTTGGCGGGGTGTACTCCCGACACCCCTCCCAGAAGAATCCCCCGTCCGCCGTGCTCCTTCTCCAGCAGCGTCGCTCCCACCTGGGGCGCCATACGCCCGGCCACCTCGCTCATCGGGGCCAGCAACGGCAGGCGGCCCTGGAGATCCTGGACGGTCTCGTAAGCAACGCCTGCGGTGCCCGCTTTCAGGAGCGCCTCGGTGACCGACCGGCCGGCGGCCAGATGGAGATAGGTGAACAAAACCTGGTCCCGGCGCATCCGGCCGAACTCGGCAGCAACCGGCTCTTTGACCTTGAGGACCATCTGGGACTCCGCCCATATTCCTTCGACGTCGGTCAGCCGCGCGCCGGCCCGGACGTAAGAGTCATCCTCGATCCGGGAACCGAGCCCCGCTCCCCTCTCGACCAGGACCTCGTGGCCGGCCGAGGTCAGCTCACGGGCGCCTGCCGGGGTGAGCGCCACCCGATACTCGTGGTTCTTGAGCTCGGTGGGGACCCCGACGATCATTCGTGCAGCTCGTGCTTTGCCAGCATCATCTGGTAAAGCGTGATGCCGATGATGCTCTTGCCGTCCACTATGCGGCCGTCCTCGATCGCCGCGTAAGCCTCGTCCTTTTCCATCCACTCCATCGCGATCGGTTCGCCGCCGTCGTGAGTGGGGGCCGGAGCAACCACCTTCAGCTCGCGCCCGACGAACACGTGGATCTGTTCGTCGGTCATTCCCGGGCTGGCGTAGAAGTGGGACAGGAGATCGAGGTCGCCGCATTCGTACCCGGTCTCCTCGCGCAACTCGCGGTGCGCGCATTGCCAGGGATCCTCGCCGGCGTCGATCTTACCCGCCGGGACCTCCAGCAACGCATCGCCGGCCGCCTGCCGGAACTGTCGAACCATGAGGATGCGCCCGTCCTCGTCGACCGGCACCACGGCCACCGCACCGGGATGCTTGCAGAAGTGGTACTCGTGGATGTCGCCGTTGGGCAGCTTCACCTGCTCTTTGACGACCTGAAAGAACCCGGCGTCGTAGACGGTGTCGGAACTAAGGGTCTCGCGGTGGCCGGTCACCAGCGGATCGCAGCTATCGCGCTGCTAATTGGAGCCGGAGGCGACCGCACCGGCAACCGGCTCGCCGTCCGGCTCGGACAGTTCCTCAACCGGCTCCGGCCCGCGGAAGCTGCCCCGGTCGATGGCCCGGCGTACTGCCGCGGCGACGAACTCCCGGAAGAGCGGGTGGGCCCGGTTGGGCCGGGACTTGAACTCGGGGTGAAACTGCGACGCCATGAAGAACGGATGGTCCGCCAGCTCGACGATCTCCACCAACCGGCCGTCCGGCGAGGTCCCGCTGAATGAGATTCCGTGCTCCTGGAGCGTTGAGTGGTAGGCGGAGTTGACCTCGTAGCGGTGCCGGTGGCGCTCGTAGATCACCTCCTGATCGTAGACCTCGTGCGCCTTGCTCCCCTTGTAAAGCCGGCACGGCCACAGACCGAGCCTCATCGAGCCGCCTTTCTCGTACACGTCCTCCTGTTCGGGCAGAAGGTCGATGACCGGGTGGGGCGTCATCTCATCGAACTCGGTGGAGTTGGCACCGGACAGTCCGGCGACGTGGCGGGCAAACTCGATCACCGCGCACTGCAGGCCCAGGCACAAGCCGAGGAAGGGAATCCCCTGCTCGCGTGCCACCCGGACCGCGTCGATCTTGCCCTCGATGCCGCGGATGCCGAAACCGCCGGGTACCAGGACGCCGTCCAGTCCCATGATCGTCTCGTAACCGCCGCTGGTCAGGTGCGGCAGCGCCATCTGGTCCGGGTCCTGCTCGGGCGTCTTCTCGTCGGAGGCGATCCACACGATCTCTACGTCCGAGCCCACGGCATACCCGCCGGCTTTCACCGCCTCTATCACCGACAGGTAGGCGTCCGGCAGGTCGACGTACTTGCCGAACAAGCCGATGCGGACCTTGCCCTTGGGGTGTTCCACCCGGTCGACCAAAGCTTCCCACTCGCTGAGATCGGGCGGGTCCAGGTGGATCTGCAAGTGCTTGAGAACGAACTCGTCCAGGCCCTCCTCCCGCAGGACCAGCGGGATCCGGTAGATGTTCGAGGTGTCCACTGCGGAAGCGATCCCGCCGATCTCCACGTCACACAGCAGCGAGATCTTCTGCTTGAGCTTGAGCGAGATCTCCCGGTCGCTGCGCAACACCAGGGCGTCGGGCTGGATTCCGATGCTGCGCAGCTCCCGTACCGAGTGCTGGGTGGGCTTGGTCTTCAGTTCACCTGACGGGCCGATGTAGGGGGCCAGCGTCACATGGACGTAGCAGACGTTCTCCCGGCCGACCTCGAGGCGGAGCTGACGGATGGCCTCCAGGAAGGGAAGGCTCTCGATGTCGCCGACGGTGCCCCCGACCTCGGTGATAACCACCTCGGCCTCGGCGGCCTGGCCGACCCTCAGGATCCGGTCCTTGATCTCGTTGGTGATGTGCGGGATGACCTGTACCGTGTCGCCCAGGTAGTCGCCCCGGCGCTCCTTGGCGATGACCGACTGGTAGATCGCGCCGGTGGTGACGTTGGAGGAGCGGCGCAGGTTCTCGTCGATGAACCGCTCGTAGTGGCCGAGGTCCAGGTCCGTCTCGGCGCCGTCGTCGGTTACGAAGACCTCGCCGTGCTGGAAGGGGCTCATGGTGCC
>DATLGP010000020.1:0-4787 GCA_035540395.1 Actinomycetota bacterium | reverse complement strand
CTCCCTCCCCCCGCGGGGCCCCCGCCGTCGAGCGCTTGAGGCGCTCGGCCAGCTCGCTCGCCTGCCGGCGGGTCTGGTCCGGATCATCGGTCCACCGCGCGGCCGCCGCCTCGAGCGCAGTCCTGAAGTCTGCCGGGGTATCGCCGAGGACCGCAGGACGGGCCTCGTAGGGAGCGCCTTCGGGCGTGAGGAACAAGGTCAAGGGGTAGGCGGCCTCGGCGTTCCGCAGGCCCAGGAGCTCGGTCAGGTGGGCGTCGATCTCGGGGCGTTCCTCCCGGTCCACCTTGACGGGGACGAACCGATCGTTGACGACCCCCACCACCTCGGGGTCCTCGTAGTAGCGGTCGACCGCGGCGCACTGCCACGAGGTGGAGTAGCCGATCGACACCAGCACCGGCCGGTCGTCGGCCGAGGCTCGCTGAAAAGCGTCGCCGTCCCACGGATGCCAGGCAACAGCCTGCGAGCTGTGTCGCTTCAGATAGGGACTTGATTCGCCGGCGAGGCGATTGGAGGGGTTGCCGTCCATCTAGGAGATTTCGCGTGGGCCACGTTCGGGCCGAACGCGGCCCGGACATGCCACGGGCGCAGGATTGCTCCTGCGCCCGGGACGAAGCTTGCTAATTAACGGTGTCGTAGACGTTGCTCTGCGCGCCTCGCTGGAGCGGGATCCGGTACGACGTGGTCCGGGGACCGGTACGGGTTCCCGCACGGGCCGGAAGTCCGGTGAGGTCTCCGGGCAACGGGTACGAGGTGTGCCGGCTCGAGGCAACCGAACGGTTGCCCGCAGAGGTGCCGCCGCCGGTCAGGGCGTAGCCGAGCTCCGAATTGGAGATACCGCTGGCAGCCGAACCTCCGCCGCCGCCGCCACCGGTGGGACTCTGGTAGCCGCCGCCGAGGGCAGCCTGCAAAGCTGCCGGCGAGATACCGGAACCGCCGGAGCGCGGAAGGGGCGGTGGTGTGCTGCTGCTGCTTCCACCGGTCGGGGCGCTCGAAGTCGGGGCGCTCGAAGCATTCTCACGCTTGCTGAGCTTGGGCCGCTTTAGCATTCGTTCCTCCTTTTGACCTTTAACCGCAGATTCTTCACAAAGTTATTGATGGTGAAAAAGTGATCCTAATCTAACGCTTACTGCAAACCTACGCGTCGTCCACCGAACCGGGTCTTTGTTGAACGGCTCCGTCCGCACCGGTCTTGAACTTTTCGCTGGTCTCCTTGGCCGTTTTTCCGAGGCTCTGGCTCTGGGATCCCATCTTGCCTTCGGCGATTAGCGTGGACCTCCACGCCTCTTTCAGCTTGGAGGCAGCCTCGCCCCGGTCGAACGTCGCCTCGTTGGTCTTGCCGAAGTCCGACAGTCCTACCTCATTGTGCCGTGAGCTGCCGAAGCCGCCCTGGGCGCTGTCCCCGCCCTTTCCGTCGTTGCCCTCGGAGCGAACATCGGTGGGAATGCTCACACCGGCAAATTGCTGCTCCTTGCCCAGGCTCTCGGCCCCGTCCAACTGGCCACTGGCTCCCCACAGTGCACGAAGAGCTGCTCGGGCATTCTCTGCGTCGTCCTCGTACATTGCGTTGCTCCTTTCCGGCCAGAAGAATCGGCAAATCGTGATCTAAGCTCTATGCCATCCTACTTTTCTTTCCCCGTTAAGTCGTGCTTGACCCAGGCGAACGGCCGACGATCTCCAACAGCTCGTAGGTCACGGGGACGCCCTCGGGCGACCGGTAACCGCGGTCGTACCGGGCGAGTGCATCCCCGAGCGCCGCCGGCGTCAGGCGCTCCGCGCCTGCGCCGGCCGGGCGGTAGGTTGCGCCGGTCGCCTGCAGCTCCCGCAGGAAGCCGGCCGCATCTGCGTAATGCACCACCCGCAGCCGGGAGTCACATTCCACCCGCTCCAGTCCGCCGGCCCGCAGCACGGTCTCCCACTCGGGGGCGCTGCGCAGCGGCAATCCGGCCGAATGGGCGTGACGGACCCCCTCGCCCGGCGAGCACCCCAAAACCAGCTTCAGCTCCCGAAAGGTCGCCGGCCCGAACGACGAGTGCAGCATCCAGCCGCCGGGGCGCAGCGCCGCGGCCAGCCGGGACATCGAGATGGATGGCTCCTCGAACCACTGGACTGCGGCATTGGAGACGATGAGGTCGTAGCCGGCAAGGCCGAAGTCGGCCACCTCGGCGTCGGCCACCCGGAAACGAGTGCGCTCGCCGCACCCCCGCCCCCGGGCGATGTCGATCATTCGCTCGGCGAAGTCGACCGCGAGGATCCGGGAGCCCGGGAAGCGCCGGGCGAGCATCGTGGTCAAATATCCGGTGCCGCATCCCAGCTCGAGGACCCGCCCGGGACTGTGCTTTATCTTGTCCAGGCGCTCGAGAAGCCGCCCCGCCATCCGGCGCTGAACCCGGCACGAGGCGTCGTAGGTGGCGGCGCTGCGGTTGAAACGGCGGGCTACCGCCTCCTTATCCAGCCCGGCCAGCAGGTCAGCCGGCACGAGCCGACTCCTCCGACGCCCGGGCCAGCGCTTCCAGAGCAAGCGCGATGTCCTGCTCTGTGTGGGCAGCACAGATCGAAAAGCGCAGCCGAGCCCCGCCCTGCGGAACGGTGGGAGGCCGGATCGCAACTGCCAGAACCCCCATCTCCTCCAGGCGCCGGCTGATGTCGACCGCGTCGGCCGCAGCCCCCACCAGCACCGGCTGGATCTGCGACTCCGAAACCGCCCCCATCCCCAGGCGTCGAGCACCGTCCGCGAACATCTCAGTTAGGTGGGCCAGCCGCTCCCGCAGGTAGTCTGCCGCCATCACCATCTCGATCGCGGCGCCCACTCCTCCGATCAACACCGGTGGAAGCGCGGTGGTGTAGACGAAGCTGCGGGCGGAGTTGACCAGATGGCTGGCCCAGCTGCGTTTCGTCGCAACGTAACCCCCGTACCCTCCCAGTGCCTTGCTGAACGTGCCCATGTGCACCTCCACCTCCTCCGCAAGACCCAGCTCGTGAGCCCGGCCGCGCCCCTGGTCGCCGCGGACGCCTACCGCGTGGGCCTCGTCGACCATCAGCGCCGCCGAGTAGCGGTTCTTGAGCTCTACGATCTCGGCAAGGGGCGCGAAGTCCCCGTCCATCCCGAACAGGGTTTCGGTGACGATCAGCTTGCGCTCCGCTCCGTCGGCCTGCTTCAGGAGCTGCTCCAGGTCCTCGACGTTGTTGTGGGCATACCGGAACACCCGGGCACCGGAGAGCCGGACCCCGTCCACGATGCTGGCGTGGTTAAGCCGGTCGCTGAACACTGCGTCGTGCCGGCCAACGAAAGCCGGGATCGTGCCGATGTTCGCCAGGTACCCGCTGCCGAAGACCACCGCCGCCTCGGTCTGCTTGAAGTAGGCCACCGCGTTCTCGAGGGCGTCGTAGTCGTAATCGGTGCCGGCCATCAGCCGGGATGCCGTGGCCCCGGTCCCCTTCTGCAGGTCCCGCTGGGCGCCGGCCAGCAGCGCCGGGTGCCGGGACAGTCCGAGGTAGTCGTTGGATGAGAAGTTGACCAGCTCCCGGCCCTCCCGGTGGGCGGTACGGGCATCGGTTCTTTCCAGGGGCCGGAGCGTGCGCACAAGCCCTTGCCGCTCAAGGCGGTCCAGCCTCGACGAGACCCAGGCGTCCCAGTCGCTCAGAGGGCGCACCTTTCGATCTCGAAGCCCAGATCCTCGATCATCCGGTAGTCCTCCTCGGCCGCCTGGCCCGTCGTGGTCAGGTAGTCGCCGATGAAGATGGCGTTGGCCGGGTACATAGCCAGCGGCTGGAGCGAGCGCAGGTGAACCTCCCGTCCGCCGGCAACCCGGATCTCCTTGGACGGGCACATGAAGCGCAGCAGCGACAGGATCCTCAGACACCGGCGCGGGTCCAGGTGGTCGAGGTTCTCCAGCGGAGTCCCGGGTATCGGGGTCAGAAAGTTGACTGGTATGGAATCCACGTCGAGTGCGGCCAGCGCCCGGGCGACGTCCACGATCTGCTCGTCGCTCTCCCCCATGCCGGCGATGAAACCGCTGCACGGGGAGATCCCCGCCGCCTTGACCGCGCCCAGCGTCCGCACCCGGTCCTCGTAGGTGTGGGTGGAGACTATGTTCGCGTGGTGGCCGGACGAGGTGTTCAGGTTGTGGTTGTATCGGTCGACGCCGGCTTCCTTCAGCCTGGCGGCGTCGTCGTCGGTCAGCAGACCCAGGCAGGCACAGACCTTCATCGGCAGCTCGGATTTGATCTGCCGCACCGCTGAGGTCACCTCGTCCAGGTCCCGCGCCGACGGCCCCCGGCCGCTGGCCACGATGCAGTAGGTGGCAGCCCGGCGGGCCCACGCCTCGTGCGCCCCGGCGACGAGCACCTCCGCCGACAGCATCCGGTACTTGGCAATGGGGGCGCTGGAGACCCGGGACTGCGAGCAGTACCCGCAGTCCTCCGGACACAGGCCGCTCTTGGCATTTACGAGCATGTTCAGCTTGACCCTCACCCCAAAGTAGGCCCGCCGGATGCGAAAGGCGGCGTGCAGAAGACCCAGCAGGCCGCCGTCGTCCGAGCGCAGGATCTCAAGAGCTTCGGCGTCGGTGGGAACCCGGCCATCGAGCACCCGTCCGGCCAGGTCGTCCCACCGCCCGGCCAGCGAGGCGGCGGCGGTGTCCGGTGGCGGATTCAGCGGATGGTTCCTCCTGCAGCGGGAGCCTGGAACCGCGGCGGCGTCATGCAGCGGCGAAGAGGCTCTAGGTCGACATGATTGTTGATCATCGCACGCAGCCGGCCGGGGGTGAGCAACCCGCTCAGGCGGGGGA
>DATLGP010000019.1:0-2932 GCA_035540395.1 Actinomycetota bacterium | reverse complement strand
GTGTGGCTGCGGACCGAGCCGTCAACCCTCGAAGCACCCATCCCCTTCGAACGGGTCGACGCATCGGATGGCAGCCCCGGCCGGGATTCCTCCCCGGGCCGCCCGGTCCCGGATTCCTCCCCGGGCCGCCCCAGCCGGGATTCCTCCCCAGGCCGCCCGGTCCCGGCACAAGCGGAGGACGCAGAGGCTCCGAGCCCGCCTTCGAACAGCCCGTGAATCCGACCCGCGCCTGGCTGGCATCTACCCGGAGCGCCTAAACCGACCCCCACCTTTATCCGAGACCCACAAGAAAGGAATAACTATGCCGATGAGAAAGGTAGCGTCCGTTGGTTCGATAGTTCTGGGAGTCCTCATGATATTGGCCGCCACCGGCACCTGGATTCTGGTCAGCACTACTTTGCGGGACCAAAGGATCACCACCTCGGACGACGCCTGCCTTCCCGGCCGCACGGTAGCCGGGCCGTTCACCGCCTACTGCGAGGCAAAGGTGATAGATGAGCACACCCTGCAGTCCACCGACGGTCTGCGCTACGCCGAGATGGAGCGGGAAGACCCCAGACGAGAGATCGCTTTGACCTCGTCGTTTCTGCAGTCGTCGCTGTTCACGTCGGTAGTGGCGTTCGGGGTGGCGGCAATGGCGGCGGCAATGGGAGTCCTGTTCGTGCTGATCGGCCTCGGTATGCGGGACGTGCAAAAGCGCACCGGCTAACCGCGCCGGCACTCGGCTCAGGGGCCGGGTTCGAAGTAGATCTCGACCGATAACGGGTCGCTTCCGGCGGCAGCCGCCAGGGCCGGGTTGGATTCGAGCGCCAGCGCGAACTCGCCGACCAGATCGGGCGATCCCCACCAGTCGTTGCCCGTCGGGACGGCGGCCAGATCCCCGGTGCTCGGGAAGCGGTACAGGATGTGGAGCTCCCAGAAGTCGCCGGGCTCCTCGGGGGAGGTCACCTGTCGGGAAAGGTCGATCTCGTAGGCTCTCCCCTCGCCCCAATCGTAGCTGCCCCAGTCGAGTAGGAGCATGTCTTCGTCGTCGCCCGGTTCGCACCCCTGTATCCGCACCTCGGCGTAAAATCGGAGCATCGTGGCGAAAACTCGGCCATGTGGGTCACGGGCCGGGTCCACCCCGGCGGCCCCGGCAAACTCCCGGAATGCAGATTCCAGGTCCCGCGGGTCGACGGGGCCCCCGCCTGCGGGCGGCAGATCTGTACCGGCGACTTCCATGCCACGACTGTAGCCCAGCCGTGGCGGCAGTTTGCCGGCCTGCCGAACCGGCCCGTGGACATAACTCGTTTCCTGCGGGTAGTGACGACCGATTACGGCATCACAGACGGCATTGGTTCCGGGAGAGGTATGCGGTCTCGGCGAGAGTGGATTAGGGTCGGACGGACCCGGGACTTCTAAGGAGGCGACAGTTGTTGCGCAGATCCCCGCTTAAGAGAGGCCTCATCGCAGTGCTTTTGTCGGTTTTCACCCTGGCCGCCTGCGGCGGGGACGGCAACGACCAGGCCGGAACCGGCGGAACCGGAGGGGGATCAGCCGAGGCCGAACAGGCCATCGAGCAAACGGTGCGCGATTCTTTCGAGGCCGAGAACGCCCGGGATGTCCGCGCCTTCGCTGCGCTGTGGACCAATGAGGGGCTGGAGCAATACGACGTCGGCACCCGGGAGGATCTCGAAGCCGGCAGGAACCCGGATTTCGGAAGAGAGCAGGTCACGATCATCGATTTCGCCGAGACCGAGGCCGACGGCGATGAGGGCTCCACCACCGTCGACGTGATCTCGGGCGCCAGCGATGTTGCCAAGCCGGTGTTTCGGGTCAGGTTCGCCGCCATTGAGCGAGACGGAAGATGGCTGCTTAACGGTTTCGAATTCGTGGGCAGCCCGCCGGCGCCGGAAGGAACCGAGATCCTGGAGATCGGAGCCATCGACTACGCCTTTGTGCTGGATCGCAAGGAGGTCCCCGGCGAGGTGGCTTTCAGCTTCTCCAATACCGGTCAGGAGGCCCACGAGATCGCGTTATTCAAGGGTCCGGACGGCACCGACATCGGTACTGCCAAGGCGGCTCTGGAGAACCTGGACGGAAGCGAGCTGGACAACGTGCCGGAGGGTTACCGGGTGGACCACGTAGCGTTCGCCGACGCCCGCTCTAATACCGACATCACCTTCGCCGAGCCCCTGCCGGCGGGCGACTACTTCCTGGTCTGCTACATCCCCCAGGGTGGCTTCACCGAGGAGGGCGAACCGGTGAACCCGGAGGGGACGCCCCACGTGCAGCTGGGAATGATCAACACCTTCACAGTCAGGTAAGCACCGGGCGTCATCTCCACGACAGTTCGCCGGCTCATAGCTCACCGCACGCTGTTTGCCGCGAGGTGGGTTCCGGAGCCGGCGCATTGGGCGCGCCACGGCGCTTTGCCGGAACCTCGGGCCCGGCCGGGTGCTAGGACGCCGCCCTACTGCATGTTGAGCTGGATCTCGGCCCCCGACCAGGTGCCGTCGCGCGCCGAATGCTCGCCAACATGGATGGTGACCGGCCCGGTGGGGCCGTCGGAGATCGTCAGCGAATAGTGACCCCAGGCGTCGGCCCAGGCCGTCGCCGTGGTGAAGTCACTGGAGACCTCCTGGCCGTTCTGCTCCAGCCGCACCACCGTGTTGGCCTCGAACAGCCGGGAGTAGCCGGCTACGGTCAGGGGATAGGAGGCGTCTCCGGGCCTGGGCTCAAGCACCACAACACTGTCCGTGGTCGTCGGCGGTCCGGGGATCTCCCCGCCGCCGGGGCGAAGATCCACCACCACCCGGGCCGGGTCCTGCAGGACGAAAACGTGGGCCTCTGCCTGGTCGCTGAGGTGCAGGTCGACGTAAGTCCAGCGTCCCTCAGGCGACCACACCGCATAAGCGGCCCCGGCCAGCGGCCCGTCGAAACTGGCGTCGGC
>DATLGP010000018.1:0-5595 GCA_035540395.1 Actinomycetota bacterium | reverse complement strand
GGTTGGGTTGGGAGTGGGTATCGACTATGCCCTGTTCATAGTCACCCGGTACCGGCAGAACCTGGCCGTGGGCATGGAGACCGAGGACGCGGTCGTCTCGGCGCTGACCACCGCCGGCCGGGCGGTCCTGTTCGCCGGGGTCACCGTGATCATCAGCCTCATGGGCATGTTCCTCATGGGCCTGTCGCTCATGTACGGTCTTGCGCTCGGTACGGGACTGGCGGTGCTGGTCACCATGATGGCGTCGGTCACCCTGCTCCCCGCGCTGCTCGGATTCGTAGGCTCACGGATCGACAAGTTCTCCGTTCACCTCCGGCGTAAGAGCAGGCCGGCAAAGTCCCACGAAGCCGCCTTCTGGTACCGGTGGAGCCGTCAGGTCCAGCGCCACCCCCTGGCCTACGCCCTGCTCTGCCTGTTGATTCTGGGGACACTCGCCGCACCCGTCTTCAGCATCCGCCTCGGCAACCAGGATGCGGGCAACGGTCCGACGGAGCTGACCACCCGGCGCGCCTACGATCTTCTAGCCGACGCGTTCGGCCCAGGCTACAACGGCCCGCTGCTGGTGGCGGCGGCGTTCGACTCGCCGGCCGATGCGTTCCCGAAGCTGCAGGCCCTGGCTGCAGAGCTTGCCTCCGACCCGGGGGTGGCCGAGGTCAGCCCGCCGATCCCCAATGACCCCGACAACCCCACCGCCGCGCTGATTCAGGTGATCGGGCGTTACGCTCCCCAGGACATCCGGACCGACCAGATGGTCACGCGTCTACGTGAGGACATAATTGCGCCCGCCGCCCGGGACGAGGGCCTGGAGATCCACTCCGGCGGGATGGCGGCCATCGGGTTGGACCTGACCGACAAACTCACCGAACGCCTGCCGGTCTTCTTCGGCGGCGTGATCTTGCTGAGCTTCATTCTGTTGATGGCAGCCTTCCGCTCGATCCTGGTGCCGCTCAAGGCCGCCATCATGAACCTGCTGGGCATCTCGGCGGCGTTCGGTGTGCTGGTCGCGGTGTTCCAGTGGGGTTGGGGGGCCGACCTAATAGGCGTCGACCGGACCGGGCCGATCTTCGCCGGAAGCCCGATGCTGCTGTTTGCCATCCTGTTCGGGCTTTCAATGGACTACGAAGTCTTCCTTCTATCGCGAATCAAAGAGGAGCACGACCGGACCGGTAACAACGCCCAGGCAGTCGCGGATGGCCTTGCCTCGACCGGCCGGGTGATCACCGCGGCGGCGGCCATCATGGTGACCGTCTTCTTCTCGTTCGTGCTGGGCGACGAGCCCAACGCCAAGCTGATCGGCCTCGGCCTTGCGGTCGCCGTGTTTCTGGACGCTACGGTGGTCCGCATGATCCTGGTGCCGGCCACCATGGAGCTGCTGGGTGAAGCCAACTGGTACCTGCCCAGGTGGCTGGACCGCATTCTGCCCAACATCCACATCGAATCCGAGTCCGACGAGGTCCTGCCGATGGTGCCGTCGCCCGAGGACATCGAGGCAGACGGCGAACCGGCGTTCCCGGAGGGTGCGCCGGCCGGCAAGCTTCCCTACGCGACGGTTCAGCCGCGCCCGCAGGAACCGGATTTGCGGCGGTATCCGGCTTACCCCACCGCGCCGCCGGCGACGCCTGCGGCTGACCGGCCGGGTGCTTCCATTCCTGCTCCCAACGGCGGCCGGACTCCATCCGAGCTGGACACGATCCTCAGGAATCTGCCCTTCAGGGCGGGCCAGGGTGACGTCCGGTCGATTCTCGAGGAGGTGGCCAGGGCAACCTACGACCACTATCGCTACGACGACACCACCGGAGAGCCGCCCCTGGACGTATCCCGGGTCAGCGGTTATCTGGCGCTCGAGCAGCGCTTCGGCAGGATTGCGAAGGTGAGCAACCCCGAACATGCTGCGCAGCTGTTGCTCGGCGCAGTTGCCGCCCAGGCGCTGGCAGAGAGCCGGGGGCTGAACGGCGCGCAGAACGGCGACCCGGACAGCTATCCCAGGGAAGCGGTGAAGATACTGTTGGAGGGCATCGGCAGGCAGGACTGAACCGGTTTCGCGCCCGGCCGGCTAGACCCGGGTCCTGAGAATCAGTTCCCTGGGTTCGGGCTCCAGGTAGGTCTGCTGGTTGAAGCGCGGGTGCTCCTGGACCCTCACGTAGTGCCGCAACAGGGTCAACGGAACGCTGAGTGGGACGCTGCCCTGCCGGTATTCCTGCAGCGCGCGGGCCAGCTCCTTTTGAACTCCCGGTTCCACGGACCCTTTCAGCCCTTCGAAAACCGTCTTCATAACCGCGAAGTGGCTGGCCGGGGTGGCCGGGGTTTGCAGAGCGGCCATGAACCCGGTCAGATACTGAGCGGTGACCTCCTGGTAGGAAAGGTCGGCGGCCTTTTTGAATACAGCGGATATCTCCGCATGGGCGTCGGGGCTGTGGACGTCGAGCTGGAGCTTCGCCTGTGCGTGCGCCATTACCAGCTGGCCCACGCTTCGCTCCTTGACCAGAAACCGCATCTGGCGGTCGTAGGCAAATACCCGCTCGACGAAACCCTGCCGTGCGCCGGCGTCCCGCAGGGCCGTCTCCTCGATCTTCGGAAGGTCCGGAAAGCTCTCCTCGAGCGCCCGGGCGAACAGACCGGGCTGGGCGGTGCCGGAACCCTCGACGGCCACCTCCATCCCGCAGCTGGGCGACCCACTCTTCAGGATGAATCCCCTCAGGTTCGCGCCGGCCAGGTCTTCGATCTTTCGGACGACAAAGCGCGCCATCGTTTCGGTGTGATCGGTTCCCGATTCGGTGCCGACCACGGCGGTCCGGCCACCCGAGTCCTGAAGCTTCACCGGTTCCCGGGGAACCCCCATGCCGGCTTCCACTTCCGGGCAAACCGGAACGAAGGCGAAGACCTCCCCCAGCAGGTCCACGGCCAGGGTGCTTCGCTTGTCCGCACCGTCATAGCGGACCGCATCCCCGAGCAGGCACTGGGAGATGCCTATCTTCACTGAAGCCTCGTCGTTCGGCATACGGCTAGCGTATCGGAAACTGACCGTTTCGCCGTTAGACCTGGACACCATTCGGACGTATCGTTGAGGATGGTAAAGGTGTCGAGCGAGGAGGCAGAAATGGCTCAGTGCGGTCACGAAGGGTGCAAGTGCGAAGCTCGGGAAGACGGATACTGCAGTGACTACTGCCAGAAGCACGGCTCACACGAGGGCCACCAGCCGCACGACTGCGGATGCGGCCACGAGGGCTGTCACTGATCGCGGTTAACACCCCGGTTCCGTAACACCCGCCTTGACGAACTCGGGTCCGCGGCGCACGGTCCTCGGAATCTGTGAGATCGTGCTGTGGACCCGCGACCTGGAACAAACACTGAGGTTCTACCGGGACCTGTTCGGCCTGGAGATGATCTCCCGGCCGGATTTCAAAGCAAAGTTTCTGAGTGCCGGCACGGGACCCGGCGGGGTACCCGAGATGATCGTCCTGTTTCCCCACCCCTCGGACGCTCCCGAGTTTCCCGCTGAAAAGCAGGCGCGGGTTCTGCACCACCTGGCGTTTGCGGTCGACCCCGACCGGTACGACGACCTGGAGGAGGCCTGCCGCCGGGCAGGCCTCGAGCCCCGCCAGGGCGTGCACCCGGTCCTGGAGGAGGTTCGCACCTTCTACGTCGACGACCCGGAGGGCAACGAGGTAGAGGTCATCGCCCGCACGGCGTGAGCGGTAAACCGATCGAGGAGAGAGTCTGATGGGGGAACAAGCAAGCGGCCCACGTTTCGAACCGTGGGAGTTGGAGCGCACCGACCGCACCCTGGGCGTCCTGACGACGAACAGCAGGGACGGGTACCCCCATTCCGTGCCGGTCGGCGTGCGATGGGAAGACGGAGCGCTGCGCTTCGAGACTGACTCCAACGCCCAGAAGCTTCGCAACCTCCAAAACGACCCGCGGGTTTCGATCCTGATTCACGGCAAGCCAAAATGGGGAGTTCTCATTCAGGGCCGGGCGGAGATCCTTTCCCGGGGCACCGGGCGGGAGCAGTCCCAGGTCCGGGTGGTTCCCCAAAAGAAGGCCTCCTGGAGGCGCAAGGAGGACTGAGAGCTACGCCGGAGCTAGCGGGCGGGCGGACTGTTCAGACGGGCCTAGGGGTTGGGAGGAAGTATGGGCAAGGAATTCTTGGTCGAGGTGCCACACCAGCTTTCTCGGGAAGAAGCGCTATCGCGGATCAAGTCCCTGGTATCCGACCTCAAGAGCCAGTACGGAAACCAGGTGAGCAACGTCAACGAGAAGTGGACCGACAACAGATGCGACTTCAGCATGAAGCTGAAGATGTTCAAGATCTCCGGTTCCATCCTGGTCGACGACTCGAGCGCCCAGATCCGAGGGAGGATGCCGCCGGGCACCGGCCGTTTCGAGGGAAAGGCCAAGGGCCTCATCGAGGAACGGGCTAAAAAGCTCCTGTCCTGAGCGGTCAGGCTCCCTCTTCCATACCTTTGGCCATCAGATACCCCCGCGCCCGCTCGGTTAGCGGGTAGCGGTTCACCAACGCCCAGAAGTCGGGCGAATGATTGGCTTCGAGCAGGTGAGCCAGCTCGTGGACCAGAACGTAGTCGCGCACCCACCCGGGCATCTCGGCGAGAGCCGACGAGATGCGGATGGTGCCCTCGCGGGGGGAGCACGAGCCGTAGCGTGTGTTCTGGTTGGTCACGTACTCCAAGGATGCCCAGGTGAGGCGCCCGTTGAAGTAGAGGCGGTTGAGCTCGGCGGCTCGGCGTTGGAGATCGCCGTCCGAGTTGAGGCGTTGGCGGAGGTTCCTTGCTTCGAACCGCTCGAGCATGGTCCGAACCCAATGCTGCTCTTCGGCTCGCGACATCGACGCGGGCAGGTACACCACCAACCGGTCCTCCTTGAGGCGTGCGGAGACCGTGCGGTGCCGGCGCTCGGACCGGCGAACCTCAACCTCGGGAGAGAACCCGTCCGGGCGTTCGAGAGGCAGCGAAGCCTGTTCGGCCGCCGTCACGGTGAATGCTCGCAGTACATATCCCCGATTCTAGAGTCCGGGGGCGACAATCCACCTGGGCCAGCGTCAGCATATGTTGACAAGGTGGTTCCGTCAGCTTATGCTGACTCCATGGAGGATCTGGCAAAGCTGACGGTTGCTGCCACCGACGACCATCCCGGCGACGGTCTGCGGGCGGTTGCGGCGCTGCGCCGGCTGCTCGACCGGCTGGAGGACCTGCACGTAGAGCGGGCTAGAGACCGGGGGTGGTCCTGGGAGGAGATCGCCGGCGCCCTGGGAGTCACCAAGCAGACGGTGCATCGCAAGCACGGCCGCAAGTTCAGGAGGTAGGGATGTTCGAACGATTTACCCGGCAGGCTCGCGGCGTCGTTACCAATGCAGTCGACATCGCCGGCCGGCGCAAAGACGGCTACGTCCGGCCCGACCACCTCCTGCTGGCAATCGCCAGCATCCCCGAGGAAAGTCAGGCGGCGGCGGTGCTGAAGCGAATGGGTGCCACCCGGGATGCGCTGGCGGTCGCAATCGCCCCCGAGACCAAGGACGCCGCCCTGCTCGCGACACTCGGCATCGACCTGGACGAGGTTCGGAGAAGGGTCGAATACAGC
>DATLGP010000017.1:0-2653 GCA_035540395.1 Actinomycetota bacterium | reverse complement strand
TGTCGTGGGTGACCGGGAATGGACCCGTTCTCCTGAGGCTCTGGGGATCTCGGTGGATCTCAGGGCCAGCGCCCGCCAAGCGCTCATGGCCGGGCGCACCAACTCCTTCGTCTGGATGATGCGAAGCCTGGGCTCGGGCGGGCAGAGCCTGGGATGGGTGCTCGATATCGACGAGGACCGGCTGACCCGGGCGGTGTCCGAACTGGAAGTGCTCACCAGAACCGAGGCCTCAAACGGGGACTTCTCCGTGGTCGGGTCGACGGTACAGGTGCAGCCCCCTACGAAGGGCTACGAGCTGCTTGTGCGACCCGCCCGTCAAGCCCTGGTTCGAGCTGCTCTCAGGCCCACTACCTCCGACCGGGTGGAGCTTCCCGCGAAGGTGACGGAACCGGATATCACCAACCGCGAGCTGGAGCGGGTCAAGCAGCAGGCCGAGACCATCCTCAAGGCCCCCGTGGACTTCATCCACGAGGGCAAGTCCTTCCAGGTGGCGGCCGACAAGATCGCCCCGGCTCTGAAGGTCAACGTGGTGGACGAGAAGGATGCCTCGAAGGGCAGCACCCTGGTACTGCAGGCTGACCCGGCAATCCTCAAAGAAAAGATTGCCGCCGCCGCCCCCTTCGTCAACCGCCCGTCCAAGGACGCAACCTTCTCGTTCTCGGGAGACAGAATTCTGGTTCAGCCCAGCGAGAACGGAGCCACCATCGACACCGGGCCGGCTGCGGCCGCGGTGGTCGCCCTCGGATCGGGTGAGCGGAAGGCCATCCCGCTGCCCACCGTGGTGCAGCCTCCCGCCCTCACCACCGAAGCGGCAAACAAGCTCGGGATAAAGCAGCGGATCTCCTCGTTCACCACCCCGTTCGACGCGCGCAACGCTCCCCGGGTCGGCAACATCGACCGCATGGCCTCGGCGATCAACGGCACGGTGCTCAAGCCGGGAGAGGTCTTCTCATTGAACAAGACCACCGGCGAGCGCACAGTGACCAACGGCTACCAGGAGGCCGGCATCCTGGTCGACGGCGAGCTGGTCCCGGGAATCGGCGGGGGGGTCTGCCAGGTGGCCACGACACTGTTCAATGCGGTTTTCTCGGCCGGGCTGCAGGTGGTGGAGCGCAGCAACCACAGCCTGTTCGTGTCCAGCTACCCGACGGGTAAGGACGCGATGGTCAACTACGGTTCCCAGGACCTTAGATTCAAAAACGACACCGAGTACGGCCTTCTGCTGAGGACGGTGGTCTCCGCACGGGAGATGACGGTGAGCATCTACTCGTCGCCCCTGGGACGAACGGTCACCGAGACCACCTCGCCGCAGACCAACCCCAAGGCCCCCGAGGTGAAATACCTGGACGACCCCTCACTGCCCGCCGGGACCGAAAGGGTGACCGAGGAGGGCAAGCCCGGATTCGACGTTACGGTGACCCGAAAGGTCATGGCAGGCGGAAAGGTGCTCCATTCTGATAACTTCGTCTCCAAGTACCGTCCGTGGAAGCGGATCATCAAGCGGGGGACAGGTCCGGCGGTTGCTCCGGCTCCGGCTCCAGCCCCGGCTCCGGCCCCTGCTCCGGAGCCGGCCCCCGAGGTGCCGGAAGAAACCGATTCAGAGCCAGCGTAGTCCGACGATGTCCGCATCGCAGTCCGGTCAAGGGGCTCGGTAGAAGGAGGAAACCATGTCCACTGTCCCGCAGGACCTGCGATATACGCGCGAGCACGAATGGGCCCGCCTGGAAGACGACGGCAGGGTAACCATCGGGGTCACCGATTTCGCTCAGGAGCAACTGGGAGATGTGGTCTTCCTGGACCTCCCGGAGGTGGACAGCGACGTCGAGGGCGGTGAGCCGTTGGGCGAGGTGGAATCGACCAAGTCGGTGTCCGACCTGTACGCACCGGTGACCGGCAAGGTGGTGGAGATCAACGTCGAGTGCAAGGAGAACCCCGCTGCGCTCAACCAGGACCCGTACGGAGAAGGCTGGCTGATGGTCCTGGACCCTTCCGACCCTGCCGAATTCGACGGCCTGCTGTCGCCCGAGGAGTACGCGCAGTTCCTGGAAGAAGAAGCGGGCGAAGGAGAAGAGGGCTAATCCCCTCCGGCTTCGACCTTCTTCGCACCGGCGCCCGGCCGGCGGCGGAGAACATGAGCATCGACATCGCTCTTCTCGAGCGCGCAGCGCGCGCCGAGATCACCCGCCCGGTTCTGCGCTTCTATCGGTGGGACGGACCGTCGCTCTCCCTCGGTGCTCACCAGCGCCTTGACGAGCAGGTGGCGGCTCGCTGTGCCGAGCTTGGAGTGCAGGTCGTCAAAAGGCCCACCGGTGGTGCGGCAGTCCTTCACGGCAAGGACCTCACGTACTCGGTGGTGGCGCCTCACGGCACCATGGGGGTGCTCGAGGCCTATCGCGAGGTCGCCGGGGGACTGATCGCCGGGCTGGCGTTGCTGGGCATCCAAGCCCGCATCGGAACACGCCCCGAGGGCCCGGGGGTTTCGCAGGCGCCGCAGCTGGGCGCCCGCGCAGCGTGTTTTGCCGTTACTCTCGGAGCAGATCTGCAGGTGGGGGGAGCGAAGATCTGTGGAAGCGCCCAGCTCAGGCGCAGAGGATGGTTTCTCCAGCACGGCTCGATTCCGATCGGCGACGACCGGGCGTTCACAAACCGGATC
>DATLGP010000016.1:0-6068 GCA_035540395.1 Actinomycetota bacterium | reverse complement strand
GGCTCAAGCGGCATGACGCCGGTCGAAGCCCCCCACGCCACGACGATCCTCGCCCTCAAGCACGCCACCGGCGTGATGATCGCCGGCGACCGAAGGGCCACCGAGGGGTACTCGATCGCGCACCGCTCTATCGAAAAGGTGTTTCGGACCGACCGGTGGTCGGCCGTGGCCATCGCCGGGTCGGCCGGGCCGGCGATCGAGATGACCAAACTGTTCCAGACCGAACTCGAGCACTACGAGAAGATCGAGGGCGAGCGACTCAGCCTGGAAGGCCAGGCCAATAAGCTGGGGCAGATGATCCGGGCCAACCTGGGGCTGGCTTTGCAGGCCGGCCTGGTCGTCGTGCCGCTTTTTGCCGGCTACGACGACCGCGCCAGGGTGGGTCGCATCTTCAAGTACGACGTCACCGGAGGCCGTTACGAGGAAAGCGACTACTGGGCGACCGGGTCCGGCGGACGGGACGCCCGCGCCACGATCAAGAAGCGCTACCGGCCGGGCATAACGGCCGACGACGCCCTCAAGGTGGCGCTGGAGGCGCTCTTCGACGCTTCCGAAGAAGACGTCGGCACCGGTGGTCCGGACGTGTTGAGGAGCATCTACCCGAACATTGCCTCGATCACCGAGGGCGGCTTCCTGAAGTACGGGGACGACCGGATTGCCGAGCTGTTTCAGGAACTGCTGCGGGAACGCTCCACCGACACAACCACCGAAGAGCACGTCCCGGGAGCCGAAAGGCCGGTGTCCGAATGAGCCTGCCGTTCTACGTCTCCCCCGAGCAGTTCATGAAGGACAAGTCCGACTACGCCCGCAAGGGGATCAAGCGGGGTAAATCGGTGATGGCGATGGACTACGCCGACGGCGTCTTGTTCGTCGCCGAGAACCCGTCGAGCACCCTCCACAAGATCTCCGAGATTTACGACCGCATGGCGTTTGCGGGAGTCGGCAAGTTCAACGAGTTCGAGAGCCTGCGCATGCACGGGATCCGGCAGGCCGACGTCCGAGGCTATTCCTACTCCAGGGACGACGTCTCCGCCCGGGGCCTGGCGAACTCCTACTCCCAGATACTCGGCCAGATCTTCACGGAGGCGATGAAGCCGTTCGAGGTCGAGATCCTGGTCGCCGCCGTCGGCGAACCGGGACAGCCGAACGAGCTTTACCACATCCTGTACGACGGCTCGGTGGCGGACGAGACCGACTTCGTCGCCATGGGTGGGCAGTCGGAGGACCTGTCGGCGTATCTTCACAAGAATTACAAACCGGCCATGCCGCTGGAAGAGGCGGTGAAGCTGGGAGTCGCCGCCTTGAAAGAGGTGGAGAACCGGAGCCTGCCCAACGGAAACCTCGAGGTGGCGGTTCTGGACCGCACCAGGGAACGGCGCAAGTTCTCACGTCTGACGGCCGGCGAAGTGGCGGCGATGGGCCCCGAAGCTCCCGCCCCTTGAAGCCGGCCTTCCCGTGCGCCCGGTGGGCGGAGGGAGGAATGGACGGCGCGCCGACGGCCGGGACCCGATGGCCTTACACTGATTTGGTGAGCCTGAACGGCAGCCTCGGCACCAGGTCCGGAGACCATCGGGACTATCCCGGCCTGGCTCACTTTGCATCAGCGGTAGCCCCCTGATGGAACGCCGGATCTTCGGCCTCGAGAACGAGTACGGCGTCACATGCACATTTCGGGGGCAACGCCGCCTCTCCCCCGATGAGGTTGCCCGCTACCTTTTCCGCAGGGTCGTCTCCTGGGGCAGATCGTCCAATGTCTTCCTGGAAAACGGCGCCCGGCTGTACCTGGATGTCGGCTCCCACCCCGAGTACGCCACCCCCGAATGCGACGACATCCGCCAGCTGATCGCCCACGACAAGGCGGGCGAACGCATCCTGGAAGCGCTCGTCAACGCTGCCGAGATGCGGCTGCGTGAGGAAGGGATCGCCGGGCAGGTGTACCTGTTCAAGAACAACACGGACTCGGCGGGCAACTCCTACGGATGCCACGAGAACTACCTGGTAAGCCGATACGGGGAGTTCGGCAAGCTGGCCGAACACCTCATACCCTTCTTCGTCTCGCGCCAGATCTTCACCGGTGCCGGCAAGGTCCTTCAGACGGCCCGGGGGGCCCGCTACTGCATATCGCAGAGGGCGGAACATATTTGGGAGGGGGTCTCCTCCGCCACCACCCGGTCCCGGCCGATCATCAACACCCGCGACGAGCCCCACGCCGACGCCGAGAAGTTTCGACGGCTGCACGTCATCGTCGGCGATTCCTCGATGAGCGAGTACACCGCGTGGATCAAGATCGCCACCACCGCGGTCCTGCTCCGCATGCTGGAGGAGGGCATCGTCATGCGGGACCTTTCGCTCGAAAACCCGATACGGGCGATCCGGGAGATCTCGCACGACATTACCTGCCGTCGCAAGGTCCGCCTGGCCAACGGGAGGGAAGCTTCGGGCATCGAGCTGCAGTGGGAGTATCTCAGCCGGGCTGCCGACTACGTGGACCGCCGCGACGATCCCGAGATGAAGGAAACCGTCCGGGCCTGGGAGGAATGCCTGGTGCTGCTGGAGGACGACTTCACCAAGCTGGACACCAAAATCGACTGGGTCATGAAGTACACGATGCTCCAGAACTACCGAGCCAAGCACGGCTTGGGGCTGGGCCATCCCAAGCTGGCACTGATGGACCTCGCCTACCACGACGTGAGCCGGCGCAGGGGCCTTTACTACCTGTTGGAGCGAAACGGGCTGGCGGAGCGTTATGTGACCGACGCCGAGATAGATACCGCCAAGCTCGAGCCACCGCAGACCACTCGGGCAAAGCTGCGCGGCGAGTTCATCAAGACAGCCAAGCGTAGGCGCCGGGACTTCACGGTCGACTGGGTGCACCTGAAGCTCAACGATCAGGCGCAGCGGACCCTGCTATGCAAAGACCCGTTTAAGCACACCGACGACCGAGTGGCCCGGCTCATCGCATCTTTGTAGAGGGGGACCCGACAGGCGCCTGAGCCGGCTCGTTCGCACCCTTCGCTAAACGTCTTTCAAGCCGGGCCACTACAATCGGGACATGCCAACATTTCGTACCGGAGTCGTCTCCGACATAGCCGAGTCCCTCGACGGGCTCATGCGGGTCTCCGTCCGCATCGGCGACGAGCTGCGTAACGTCACCAACCTGAACGCCATGACCGGCGAGGTAGCGGTCGGCGACCGGGTCGTTTTGAACACGACCGCGGTCGACATGAACCTGGGAACCGGCGGCCAGGACTTCGTTTTGTGGAACCTCGAGCGGGAGGAGCACCGGTCCAGCTCGGGGGGCCACATCATGAAGCTCAGATACAGCCCGTGCCAGCTGGACGTGCTTGCGGCCGAATCCCCTGAGAGCGAACATCACCAGGCGCTGGAGCTCGCCGAGTCACTGGACGGCATGCCGGTGGTGGCGTGCGGCCTGCACTCGCAGATCGCACCTGCCGCTGCGATGCTGAAGCTGCTGGATCCCGACCTGCGTATTGCCTATGTGATGACCGACGGCGGTTCCCTACCCCTCGTTCAAAGCAACATGGTGCGGCTGCTGAAGGAGAAGGGTCTGGTCGACGCCACTGTGACCTGCGGCCACGCCTTCGGCGGTGACTACGAAAGCGTGAACATATTCAGCGGGCTGGTCACCGCCAATGAGGTTGCCTCCGCCGACATCGCAATCGTGGCGATGGGACCGGGGGTCACCGGAACGCAGACCTCCCTGGGCCACAGCGCCATGGAACAAGGACAGGTCATCTCGGCGGCGGCGTCCCTGGGAGGCAGGCCGGTGGCGGCCCTGCGGATCTCCTTCGCAGATCCGCGTCCCCGCCATCGCGCGGTCAGCCGCCAGACGTTGTCGGCCCTGCGCTTCGGTGCTCTGGCCCGCTGTACCATGGCGGTCCCCGACCTCCCAGTCGAGCACCTGACGCTGGTGATGGACGGCCTCATCGACTACGGGCTTACCGAGATGCACGACGTGCGCATCGTCGACTCATGGGAGACCATCCCGGCATTGGAGAAGTACGGCCTGGAGTCGATCCGGTCCATGGGCCGCACCCTGAAGGATGACCCTGCGTTTTTTGAGGCTGCCGGCGCGGCGGGGCTGTTCGCCGGGCAACTTCTGTACCAGACGGACTAGCGCTAGCGCCGATGGGGCACTGAGAAGCCGGGACGCAGCCCTCAGGCGGTTGGGCGGATGCGGGTCGAGCGGGGAGGGAGTGGGCGTTGGCCGTTCGTAAATCGGAGAGGCTCCTCAACCTGATAGTAATGCTGCTGGAAACCTCGCAGCCGGTAACCGCCGAACAGATCCACCGGACCATCCCCGGGTACGGCCAGGACAGCTGGGACACCTTCAAGCGGATGTTCGAGCGGGACAAGGAGGAGCTTCGGGAGATGGGAATCCCCGTAGAGCTCAGCTCGGTCGACACCTGGGACACCGAACAGGGCTACCGGATACCCAAGGACCGCTACTACCTGCCGGACCTCGATCTGGCGCCCGACGAGGTGGCCGCCCTGTGGCTGGCCGCCGGTCTGCTGAGAATGAGCGATCCGGGGCCCGCCCGAACCGCCCTGATGAAGCTGACCGAGGGGGCGCCGCCGCCCACCGAAGGGAATCTCTCCTGGCTGACCGCGGACCTGGGGCTCACCGCTCCCAACCTCACGGTCGCCCTCGACAGCGTTGCCGCCAGGAAAAAGGTGACCTTTGCCTACCGAAGCAAGGATGCGGTCCGTAGCCGCCTCGTCGAGCCCTACGGGCTGACGCAGCGACGCGGCAAGTGGTATCTGGTGGGCCATGACGAAAATAGCGACGAGATCCGGTCGTTTCGGCTGGACCGGGTTGAGGGAACGATCCGCCTCACCCATCCCAGCCGGCCGGGTCCCGAGTTCGAGATCCCCGAGGGGTTCACTCTCCAGGGTTACATGGAGAGGCCGCCATTCGTGCAGGGAGCCGTGCCGGAAAAGGCCACGGTACGGTTCGACCCTTCCACCGCCTGGTGGGTTGAGCGCAGCTCACCATGGCTGCGGCTGGAGCACCATGACGACCTCAGCGCCACTGCCGTGGTGGAGGTGACCGACGACTCGGGGTTTATCTCCTGGCTGCTCGGCTTCGGAGAGGGGGCCGAGGTGTTGCAGCCCCAGAGGCTGCGAGACCTCACCCGGAAGCGTCTGGAGGAAATCTGTGGCTGACCTGGAGGACCGCTTTCGCCGGTTGCTGCTGCTGGTCCCCTACGTGCTCCGGCACAACGGCGCCACGGTGGACGAGGTCTGCGAGCGGTTCGCCATCACCCGGAGCGAACTGGTAGCCGACCTGAATCTCTTGTTCATGTGCGGCCTGCCGGGATATGGGCCCGGAGACCTCATCGAGGCTTACATAGACGGTGACCAGGTCTGGATCCGAATGGCCGACTACTTCTCCCGGCCGATGCGCCTCACTCCGGCCGAGGGACTGATGCTCTACGCCGGAGGCCAGGCGCTGGCTGCGGTGTCGGGACCCGACCCGGCCCTGGAGAGGGCGATGGAGCGCCTGTCCGACGCACTGACCCCCGGGGCCCTGGAAAGGGTGAGCGTGGGTCTTGAGTCGCCGCAGGAACTGGCGATGGTCAAGGAGGCCCTCGAGAGCCACCGAAGGTTGCATTTGACCTACCAGTCCCAGTCCAAGGACGAGATAACCGAACGAGACGTCGATCCTTGGGCGCTGCTGCTCTCGGAAGGCCGCTGGTATCTGGTCGCTTACTGCCACCGGGTCAACGACGAACGGATCTTCCGGGTGGACCGGATGCGGCGCGTGGTCCAACTCTCGGAGCCCGCCCCGGTTCCGGGTGACTTCGACCTCTCCCGATACGACTCGGTTTACTTCGAGAGTGCCGAAGCGACTACCGTAACCCTGGATATTGCTCCCAGGGCCAACTGGGTATGCGACTACTACCCGCTGTTGTCCCAGGAGACCCTCGACGACGGCTGGATAAGAATCCGGCTAAGGGCGGGAGGGACCGCCTGGCTGGAAAGACTGCTTCTGCGACTGGGCCCCGAGGCCCGGGTCATCGAACCCGAGTCCCTGAGACAACGAC
>DATLGP010000015.1:0-3010 GCA_035540395.1 Actinomycetota bacterium | reverse complement strand
GCCTCAGCCGCCCGCTCGGTCGCCCGGTCGACGACCACCTGGGGACCTCGGTCGCTGGGCGGCTCGTTGACCAGATCCCTGGCCCAGGCGGTGGCGTCGCAGTAGACCTCCGCCCGGTTGACGTCTTGGTCGGATGCGCCGATCACTGTGACCTGTTCGGACTGCCTGGGCTTGTCCGTTAGGTAACGGTCGAAGGAATAGGCGCCGAGCCGAAAGCCCTCGGCGGCAGCCCTACCTGCGCCCTCGATTCCTCCTCCGATGTCCAGAGTCACCGATTGATAGCCGGTGGATGCCCCGCCGCACCGCCTCGGCGTCCACCTTTTCCGCCTCTCCGAGACCGACCACCATCACCGCCCGGGCCGCGATACGCCCGAAGGTCGGAAGAATGGCCGCCTGGCCGGCCTTGCCCTCGAACTTCCCCCGTCCCCCGAGCGGGGTGGTTGAAAAGAGGTGTTCACGAAGCGCTCCCTCCATCGCCACATCCACCCGGCTCGCCAGCTCGGAGAGCTCGTTGCCCTTGGTCACTGCCACCACAAGCAGGTCGGTTTCAACCTCGGCGGGGCCGGCAGATCCAGGTTTGATTGAGGGCACGGCTTCCTTTCGTAGAGACAACTGGGATGGCTCCCAGTCTATCCCTGCACCCGATTCACGAGAGCTCACCGAGCTTTTCCCGAGTCCAAGCAGATTGTTTCGCGAGGTCGAAAAGTTTGTTCGCGCTTTGGTCAGAAACCGCTTTATTCGCCGGTCGCGAGCTTGATAAGGTGCGTCAGGTTCAAGCTTCTTCCCCGCTGAGACGACCCTTTCACCGCCACTTCCCCCTGGCGAAAGGCACCTAAGTGCGGCATAGGAGTACCCACCGGATTCGAACGAGTTCTCGCCCCCTCGCCGCTGCGGGCAACCAGAAGGTCGGACCCGAGAGCGGCCCCGTGGGGAGGAAATTACATCTTTGTAATTTTTTCTTCACGCAAAACGCAAAAAGAGCGACAGAAATCCGCAAACCACAACATATGCAGTGTTATTTTCCGGCTGTTCGCAGATGTTGTGTACGAGCACGGACTGAGGTTGTGCGATGACTGGGGTACTCGTAGCTCTGCTTGCCGGTCTTTGGGCCGTCGTTCTGTTGCCGGTCTTGCTAAAAGCCAAAGAGAGTTCCTCGGTGTCCTTGACCGTCGGAACCTTCAACCGCAGCATGCGCGCGTTGGGCTCCAACCACGAGCAACCGGTTCAGAGCGGCCGGTGGGTCCTCACCCCCCGAACGCCGCTGGACGAGGTCCAACCTAGCGACATCGTCTTCAAGCGTCGCCGCATCTTCTGCGGCATGCTGGCCGGCCTGGCATTCACCGTTCCTGCGAGCCTGGTACCCGGGCTCAGATTCCTGATCTGGGTAAGCGTGATGCTCGCCATCGGTCTCGCCGGCTTCACGGCATTTTTGATCTCGGAGAAGAACAAGAGGCCGTACCGTCCGGCGGGGGTGGAACCGCCCCGGCGTTTGGAGCAGCCCAGGTACCGGGTGGACGACATCCCCAGCGTGCTGCGGGATCCGGATCCTCCGGTTCGCATTCTGCACAACGGCGCCCGGCCGGTGTACCTGATCGAGGATGACGTCCTGGCCGACGACGACGGCCTGAGCGAGCTGGGCTGGGCTCAAGCCGGCCGTTTCTAGAGTTCCAGTTCAAACCGCAGTACTGCAGGGTGTTGATACCCTTCAGGGTATGAACCTGGACGCCATACGAAGCTCCATCCGATCCAGTCTCGATGCCAAGAACGAGGCCAGAGAACAAGGCCTCCCCCAGTGCCGCAAGGTCATCCGGTTGTCGGCGAACTCAATCCGGGCAACCCACCGGGGAGACGCCCAGGAGGCGGAGCGGCTGCTCGGTGAAGCTCGTCTTCTGCTCGACCAGGCGGCATCCGCCATGGCGGACCATCCGGACATCCTTTACGCCGGCTTCTATCACGACGCCTCCAAGGAGTACGCCGAGGCCCGGCTGACCCATGCCCTGGTCTTCGAGCACCCCTTGCCTTCTCCTGAGGAGATCCGGGTGGAAGCAGCGGCCTACCTGAACGGCATGGGTGAGGCCGTCGGGGAGGTACGCCGCCATCTACTCGACCTCATGCGCCGGGGCGAGCTGGAACGCTCGGAGCGGCTGATGGACGCCATGGACGAGATCTACTACCTGCTCATCACCATCGACTACCCCGATGCCATGACCGGCGGGCTGCGCAGAACTACCGACGTGGCCCGATCGATCATCGAAAGGACCCGGGGCGACCTGTCGACGACGATCATCCAGCAGGGGCTGAAGACGGCCTTGGATGCGGCGAGGCACGACCCCGCCTGAGGCCCGGCTACAATTGCCCTTCCGGGGCCGTAGCTCAGTTGGTAGAGCGCTGCGTTCGCAATGCAGAGGTCAGGGGTTCGAATCCCCTCGGCTCCACTGTTAGACGCTTATTCGAACTTGGGCGTAAAAAGACCGCCTTGAACGGGTCGTTGAACTCGACCCGCGTCACTTTGCCGTCTTTAACGTAGACGCTTCGAAGGACCGCTTCGTTGAACCTGCGCCGCACCTTCGGGTTGGCCTTGAGGTAGGCCTGGTGGCAGTTTCCGGCGAGGTTGACGGCCAAGCCGATCACCTCCTGCCATTCACTCAAATCCTGGTCCGTGCGGGCCAGCTCCGCCCTGGCGGCGGATTCTTGGTCCGTGATGCGGTCCTGGTCGGCCTTGAGCAGCTCCAAAGGGATGGCGTTGGCGTAGTAGGCCCGCAGCAGCTTCTGCCGCTCATCGGCCAGGGTGGCCAGCCGCCTGGTCAGCTCCACCCGCAGCTCCGCCCCCTCGGACTGGCGCTCCACCACCTCTAGTTGCATCTCGTGCCTCAGCTTGTCCACCCAGGTGGGTGGAAGCTGGATCCTTCGGTACAGATCCTCGACCCCCCGCTCGGCGTCCAAGGCGATCACGTAGGGTTGTTGGCACCCGGTCTTGTGCTTGAGCGAGTTCTTCTGTCCCAGGCAGTAG
>DATLGP010000014.1:0-11502 GCA_035540395.1 Actinomycetota bacterium | reverse complement strand
ACTGGTTGCTGCGCGGGCGGCGATGGGCCTGGGCGCCGCCCTGGTCGTGCCGGCAACGCTGGCCGTCCTGGCCGCCGCCTTCTCGAACAAGGGTCGAGGGGTGGCTCTGGGTTTGTGGGCTGCAGTCTCCACCGGCGCCGCCGCCTACGGCCCGCTGGCCGGGGCGTACGTCGTGCCCGAGCACTCCTGGGAGTGGCTCTTTTACGCCAACGTAGCCGTGGGATTGGTTGCTCTGGTGCTGGTGGCGGCGGGTAAAGAGTCCCGCGACCTCTCGCCCCGCCGCTTCGACCTGGCCGGGACCATGATCGGCACTCTCGGCCTGGGGGCCCTTGCCTTCGGCCTGGCGGAGGGCACCTTTCGCGGGTGGACCGACGAACTGGTCGCCGGCTCTTTGGTACTCAGCGCCGTGCTTCTGATCGTCTTCCTGTTGGTCGAGACCCGCCGGTCACAGCCCATTGTTTCGCTCAGGCATGCGGGTCATGCCACCTTCTCGGCATCCAATGCGGTAGCCGGCGCGGTGTTCTTTTCGTTGTTCGGCATCGCGGTCTTCGTCACCGCGTATCTGCGCAACGTGGTGGGGCAGGACCCGCGGACGGCCGCCCTCCACCTGCTGCCGTTCGCCGGGGCGCTGCTGGTCGTATGTCCCATTGCCGGAGCGATCTCCGATCGCCTGGGCTCACGAAGCTTGATGACCTACGGATGCATCCTCGCTGCCGGGGGGTTGGGCTTGATCCTCCAGGCAGATCTGCAGCCGGCCTACGGCACGGTGGTCCTGCCGGCCCTCGTGCTCATCGGAGTCGGACTGTCCATGGCGGCGGGACCCATGACCACGGCGGTTACCGGGGTCGTCGATTCCGGCCAGCTGGCCGGCGCAGCAGGGGCCACCGGCACGGCGAGAAAGCTCGGGCTGCTGGCGGGGATTGCCCTGATGGGAACCGTAGTCAGCACCGCCTTCAAGAACAGCTTCTTGAACGGCCTGCTGGAGGCCGGCGTCGACCAGCCGGCGGCAGAGGGGGTTGCCGAAGATCCCTCGATCCTGTCGGTCCTGACGGGCGCCGGCTTCGACGGCGTCCGCGGGCAGATGCCGCCCGGAAGTTCGCCCGAGCTGCTGGAAAGCGGCGTACGAGCGGCTCAGGAGGCCTTTATCGACGCTCTCCACACCGGCGCGCTGCTTTCCATCGGCTTTCTGCTGCTGGCGGCGATGATCTCGTTGATTTTTGTCAGGTCACACGTTATAAGCCTGTTCAGGGTTGAGGCAGAGCCCGGCACACGGGAGCGGGATGAGGTACAAGATTCGTCCGAGAAACCGGAGAAGGCAACGGCCGATCCTTCGCCGACGCCGCACATACCGGTGATGACTTCGGCCGAGAGCGGAGACACCCAGGGTCCCGAGGAAGCCCTTGCCGGCCGCGCGGATTCGGTGAACGACCCGGTGGGCCCGGACGAGCCGGAGTCGCTCGAGGAACAAGCCGAGCCCGCGGACGACGATCGGCCCGCCGAGGTGGTGCTCCTGTCGCATCCGGAACGAACGGCAGGACCGACCGACCTGACGACCGTCCTTTTCCAGTTCCCCTTCAAGGCGGGGACCGGCACGGTGGTAGACAACGTCACGGAGTTCATCCGAACCACTATGGATCTGCAAGAGACGTCGGAGTCACACCCCCCTCCCGCGGTAGCTCTCCCCGAATCGATTTCCGGCGGCCTGGATGCCACCGCAAGCGCCGACATCGCCACGCTGACCGGGTACCTGTTGCTCGAGCAGCGATTCGGGCGGATCAAGCCGGAGACAAGACCCGAGCTGGCGGCCACGGCACTCATGGGTGCGGCGAGATCGATAAAGATGTGGAACTTTTCCGATGGCTCGACCGATGCCGGCGGCTTTCTCGACGGGCTGGTAAAGGTCGTCATGGACGGAATCGGGCCGGTCGAAAATCCCGGAGATGACTCTCCGGCCAAGCGGTCGACGCTCAGCGCCTGAAACCCAGGAGGGGCTTTTGAAAAGCGGTCCTACCCTAAAGGCCGGGCTGGATCTCCTCGGGCTCCGGGGGTGGCGGGGGAGCCGGCGAGGCTGGGATGACCTTGCCCAGCTCCAGGTCCACCCCGAACACCGCTGCCAGGAGTCGGCCGGCCGGCTCCTCCGGAATCCGACCCTGCTGCCTCAGTGACTGGATCTGGTTTCGCAGGAAGGCAAGCTGCTCGGACACCGCCAGCCGGTCCCCTACCTCGGCGGCACTCCGGATTTTCTGCGCCGCCTCCTGCAGTTCCGCCGCGGTGCCCGTCTCGACGATAGCGGTCTCGAGCTGAACCAGGGCGAGGTCGAAGGCCGGGTCGACCGGGACCCGGGGCGGTTCCTGAACCGGGGCGGCCGGCGAGGCCTCCGCCCTCTCGGGTACGGCCCTCTCGATGCTGATCAGGACATAGGCCGGCCAGGCTATAGCCAGCACCAGGATGAAGGCGCCGGCCAGACGGCCCCCGCTGCGGCTGCGGCCCTTCCTGCCGATGCGCAAGCCGGAGGTTTCGCTTCCGACGATCGAGCCGGTGGACTCCATCTCCGAGCGCGGGACCCAGGCCTCGAGAGCCTGCCGCATAGCGTCGGCGGTTGCATACCGGCGCCGGGGGTCCTTGGCCATCGCCCTCTCCACGATGAGGGCCAGGGTCGGGTCCACCCCGGGCCGCGCGAGGGACACCGGCTCGGGCTCCTCCTCCTGAATCGCTCGCACCATTGCCAGAGGGGTGTCGGCATCGAAGGGCTTGTTGCCGGTCAGCATCTCGTAGAGCACTACCCCGGCGGAGTAGACGTCGCTGGCCGGTCCGCCCGGATCGCCGGCAACCCGCTCGGGCGCAAGGTAGGCCGGTGTCCCGAGGGTCATTCCGGTGGTCGTAAGGTCCACTCCCTCGGTTGCCTTGGCGATGCCGAAGTCGGCCACCTTGGCGATGCCTTTGTCGGTCAATATGACATTTCCCGGCTTGAGGTCGCGGTGCAAGATGCCTTTCTCGTGCGATGCTTCGAGCGCGGCGAGGATCTCCAGCTCTATCCGGCGGGCCTCGGCCTCGGAAAGGGGGCCTTCGGCGATCCGGTCTGCCAGAGTGCCGGCCGACAGCCGCTCCATCACGATGAAGGGCACCCCCTCGTCCTCCCCCGAGTCGAAAACGCCGACTATGTTCGGATGACTGAGCTGAGCCGCCGCCTTCGCCTCAGAGTCGAAGCGGGCGCGCACCTCCGGGTCTGGGCCCAGATGAGGGCGGAGGAACTTGATGGCAACGGGCCGGTCCAGGGTCAGGTCACGGGCCGCTCGCACTTCCCCCATACCGCCCACCCCAATGACCGCGCCCAACTCGTAACGATCCATCAGAACCTTACGATCGGGCCGCACGCTCACTGTGGCATCATCCCACCTCCGCAACCGAATAAACCCGTCGCGGCCACAGAAAGTGAAAATTCCCGGCCCGGTTTCGAGTGTTCAGGCACACCGGAGCACATCCCGGTGCGCAGTGGTCAGGCTTGCCGACCGTCTTCGCCCTTCCGCCCTTCCCACAGGGCTTTCATCCGCCGCCCGATCGCGGCTTCCGCTCCGTGCTCGGTGGGCTCGTAGTACCGGCGGCGAGGCATGCCCTGGGGCAGGTAGTCCTGCTCGATCCAGCCCTGCGGGTAGTCGTGCGGGTACTTGTACCCCGGGCGCTCGCCCTTCGGCCCCTTACGGGAGAAGTGGGAGCGGAGGTGCCCGGGGACCTCGGCGTTGACCGACTCCTTCACGTGCTGGGTAGCCTTGCCGAGAGCGGTGGTTACCGCGTTCGACTTAGGTGCCGCCGCGAGGTAGGTGACGGCTTGGGCAAGATTGAGCCCGGCCTCGGGCAGCCCGACGTGCTCCAACGCATGGGCGGCCGCCACCGCCACCACCAGGGCCATCGGGTCGGCGTTCCCGACGTCCTCCGACGCCAGGATGATGATTCGCCGGGCGATGAACCGGGGGTCCTCGCCTGCCTCCAGCATCCGGGCAAGCCAGAACAGCGACGCGTCCGGGTCCGACCCCCGCACCGACTTGATGAACGCCGAGACCACGTCGTAGTGCTGGTCGCCCTGCTTGTCGTAGCGCACCTGCCTCCGCTGGAGCGCCTGTTCGGCCATCGCCACGGTTACCGTGGTCTTCTCCTCGGCCCCGGCGGTCACCACACAGACCTCCAGCGCGTTGAGCGCCGAGCGGGCGTCGCCGCCGGCAGTGTTGATGATGTGCTCGAGCGCCGCCGGCTCCACCTGCACGCCCGACCTCCCAAGCCCGTGCTCGCCGTCGGTGAGCGCCCGCCGGAGGATGGTCATGATCTGCTCGGGCCCCAGCGACTCGAGCCGCACCAGCAGGCAACGGGAGAGCAGGGCCGAGATCAACTCGAAGTACGGATTCTCCGTGGTCGCCCCGATGAGGGTGATCCATCGGTTCTCCACGCTGGGCAGCAGCGCATCCTGCTGGCCCTTGTTGAACCGGTGGATCTCGTCGATGAACAGGATCGTCTTCCGGCCGCTTCCGGCCAGCACGTCGCGGGCTTCTTTGATGGTGCGGCGCACGTCGGCGACCGTAGCGTTCACCGCCGACAATTCCTGGTACCGGGCATTGGTGGCGGCCGCGACGATGTTGGCCAGCGAGGTCTTGCCCGTTCCCGGCGGACCCCACAGTATCAACGAAGTAAAGGCGTCCTTTTCGATGAGTGTGCGCAGCGGGCTCCCCGGTCCCAGCAGATGTTCCTGGCCGACGAAATCCTCGAGGGTCCTCGGCCGCATGCGCGCAGCCAGCGGGGCGAACTCGTCGAACCTGGTTTCGAGGCTCTCCGAGAACAGGTCGTCCGCCATGGGCCTCTACTCCGGGGGCGGGGCGACCACCTTGATGTGCAGGTCGTCCAGCAGGCTGTGGTCAACCACGTCGGGCGCTCCGGTCATCAGGTCGGTCATTGCTGAGCTCTTGGGGAACGCCATGACCTCCCGGATGCTCTCCTTGCCGGCGACCAGGGCCACCAGCCGGTCGATGCCCGCCGCGATCCCGCCGTGGGGCGGCGCACCGTAGTTGTAGGCGTCGACGAACCAGCCGAACATCCGCTCGGCCTTCTCCTGCTCAATGCCGATGAGCCCGAACACTTTGCGCTGCAATGCCGGGTCGTGGATACGGATGCTTCCGCCGGCCACCTCCCAGCCGTTCAGCACCGCATCGTAGGAACGCGAGCGAACCGCCCCGGGGTCGGTCTCGATGAGGTCGACGTCGGCATCGTGGGGGGCGGTGAACGGGTGGTGGGTAGGGTCCCAGCGGTTCTCCTTCGGGTTCCACTCCACCATCGGAGCGTCGATCACCCAAAGGAACTTCCACGCTTCGGGATTTGCCGGCTCCAGGTCCGGACGCAGCTTGAGCTTGTCCCCCAGCGCCAGGCGCACCTCCCCCAGGCTTCGCTGGGCCACCCGCAGGGCGTCGCAAACGATCAGGACGGAGTCCCCGGTCAGCGCTCCGGCGGTTTCCCTCACGCCGGCGACCTCCTCTTCGGCCAGCGCCTTGGCCAGCGGGCCGGTCGCGCCGTCCGGCCCGTAGCTGATCCACGCCATGCCCCCGGCGCCGAAGGTACGGGCCACCGCCACCAGCGCCTCGAATTCCTTGCGGCTGAAGGCGGCGCCACCGGGGACCCGGAGGCCCTTGACCACGCCGCCTTTGTCGAGCGCCCGCTGGAACATCTGGACGCCGGTGCCGGCGAAGACCTTGGTCAGGTCCACCATCGGAAGTCCGAAGCGCAGGTCGGGCTTGTCCGAGCCGAAGACGTCCATCGCCTCGGAGTAGCTCATCGCCGGGAACGGAGTGGCGATGTCCACTCCCAGGGTGCGGCTCATCACGGCAACGAACATCTGCTCGGAGATCCGGCGGACCTCGGCCTCGTCGGCAAACGAAACCTCCATGTCCAGCTGGGTGAAGTCCGGCTGGCGGTCGGCCCGGGGGTCCTCGTCCCTGAAGCAGCGCACTATCTGGTAGTAGCGGTCGAGGCCGGCCACCATCAGCAGCTGCTTGAACAACTGGGGAGACTGCTGGAGCGCGAAGAAGTTGCCGGGCTGCAGGCGGGAGGGCACCAGGTAGTCCCGGGCCCCCTCGGGAGTGCTCTTGTTCAGCATCGGGGTCTCGACCTCGATGAACTCCTCGGCGTCGAAGAAGTCGCGGATGGCCTTGATTATCTCGTGGCGCATCTTGAGGCCCCGCTGCATCTCCGGCCGGCGCAGGTCGATGTAACGGTACTTGAGCCGGGTTTCCTCTTTGACCTCTATACGGTCTTCGATTTGGAATGGGGGCGTTTGGGCGCGGGCGAAGATTTCGATCGAAGCGGCGGCGACCTCCACCTCGCCGGTCGGCAGGTTGGGGTTCTCTGCTCCCGCGATGCGGGCCCGCACGACGCCGGTGACCCCCAGCACGTACTCGCTGCGCACCGCCTCGGCGATGGCGTAGGCCTCGGGCTGCTCCTGGGGGTGCAGGACCACCTGGACCAGACCTTCCCGGTCGCGCAGGTCGAGGAAGATCACTCCGCCGTGATCCCGGCGACGGTGGACCCAGCCTGTGACGGTCACCTGTGAACCAATGTGCTGGGTCCTGAGCGCCCCGCACCAGTGGGTCCTCATGACCGCACCGCCAGGTATCCGACTATCCGGCTCGGGGGCAGCTCCTCCTCGTCCCCGGTGTGCATCTGCTTGACCGTGTACTTGCCCGATTCCAGCTCTTTCTCCCCGATCACTACCACCCAGTGCGCCCCCCGGCTGTTGGCGGCCTTGAACTGGCCCTTCATCGCCCGGCCGGCGTAGTCCAGGTCGGTGGTGAACCCGGCGTCCCGCAGCTTGGGCGCCAGCTTGAATGCCGCGGTCCGCGCCTGGTCACCGATGGCAACGATGAAGACATCCAACGTCGGACGGCGCTCGACGCCCTTGCTCTCCAGGGCGAGGGCGATGCGCTCTACCCCCAACCCGAACCCGATTCCGGGCAGGGGCGGTCCGCCGAGAGACTCGGCCAGGCCGTCGTAGCGGCCGCCGCCTCCGACCGCGTTCTGGGAACCGAGCCCGACTGCGGTGAACTCGAAAGCGGTTCGGGTGTAGTAGTCAAGGCCCCGCACGAGGCGGGGTTCCTCGGTGAAGCCGATCCCCCATTCGCCGAGGCGGTCCTTCACGCCTGCGTAATGGATCTCACACTCGGCACAGAGTTGGTCGACTATCAGGGGAGCGTCTTCCAGCAGCTTGCGATCGCTCTCCACCTTGCAGTCGAAGGTCCGCAGCGGGTTGGTCTCGATCTTGCGCCGGCAGTCCCCGCAAAGCTCGTCCTCGACCGACCGTAGGTAGGCCTGAAGCCTGGGTATGTAGTCTGCCCGGCATCCCGGGTGGCCGATGCTGTTCAGCGCCAGGTCGACGTCGAGGTCGACCCCCTTGTAGACGCCAACCGCGAGCTGGATGACCTCGGCGTCGATGTCCGGACCGGCCGAGCCCACCGCCTCCACCCCCACCTGGGTGAACTGACGCTGCCTGCCGGCTTGCGGCCGCTCCTGGCGGAAGATCGGCGCCACGTAGAAGAGTTTCACCGGAAGCCCCTGGCGGTCCATGCCGTGCTCGAGAATGGAGCGCACCACCGGCGCGGTCATGTCGGGCCTCAAGGTCAGGGACCGGCCGCCCCGGTCCTCAAAGGTGTACATCTGCTTGGTCACCAGGTCGCTGCCCGGCTCCAGGCCCTTCTCGAACAGCTGGGTGTGCTCGAAGACCGGGGTCTCGATGCGGTTGTAGCCGAACCGGCGGAACTGCACCACCGCCTGGCTGATGATCTCGTCGTGCATCAAGGAGCCGGGGGGGAACAGGTCGGGCGCGCCTTTGGGCCCGGAGATCTTGGAGGACATGAGGGCCAGTGTACCTGCGCGATCCCCGCGCCGAGCAACGGGGCGCCCGGCAGCGTTGTCCAAGTCCTTCGGTTTGCGTTGCAGACTAGTTGACGATTCGGCCACTCCCGTTTATAGTTTGTCGTACCAACTAGTTTGAAGGGAGACAAAATGGACCGGCAGAACCTCGAGAGGGCGGCGGCCCGCTACCCCTATATGCAGGGTTTGCTCTTCGTTCCGATCGGGGTGTGGTTCATGCTCGGGGGCCTGGCCCAACTCCTCGGTGATCCCGTGGCGCCCTGGCTCTACGTGTTCGGGGCCATCGCCGGCGTTGCGGCCTACCTACGCATAGGCCGCTACTACAAGCAGAACTACGGCCGGGTCACTCCCCCCAGGAGCCGCCGGATCCGGGACCTGGTCGCGACGCTGCTGGCCGTTCCTGTGATCATCGGTGGAGCCATCCTGGACTCCGCCCTCAACCTTCCCCTCAACGGCTACGTCGCCGGGTACGGCGTGGTGATGCTCCTCTACAGCGCCGGCGTCATCGGGTTGAAACGCCATCACCTGGTGATCTGGGGAGCGCTCGTGCTCGCCGGCCTGATGCCGGTCTGGGGGGCGACACAGCAAAACGACGTTCCGCTCGGACTGCAGGCGATGGGTCTGGCCACCATTGCGGCAGGCCTCTTCGACCACCGGCTCCTGGTGCGGACCTACGGGACAACCGGCGCTTTAAACCCACACAAAAGCAATGCCGGAGCCTAACGCGGACCTGATCGTCGACCGCCTGATCCACGAGCCCGGCAGGCTGGCGATCATGACCTTTCTCTCCTCGGTGAAGTCGGCGGACTTCGTGTTCCTTCAGCGCACCACGGGCCTGACCAAGGGAAACCTGTCGAGCCACCTGACCAAGCTCGAGGAGGCCGGCCTGGTGAAGATCACGAAGAAGTTCGTGCACAAAAGACCCAACACCAGCGCCGAGCTCACCGCTACCGGCCGGAAACGGATAGCCGACCACTGGGGCCGGCTCGAGCGCCTGAGAAGCCTCTCCGAGTCGGAGGGCACGTAGCGGTTTCGGCCTACGGCGCCGACGCAGTAATCGCAGCTGCCACGTGTTCGGCGACGGCCGACATCCCGGCGGCGTTGGGGTGGATCGGAGCTCCACCGAGCGGTAGCACAACCGGCTCTGCCCACCGGTGAGTCAAAAGCTGGCAAGCGTCGTGTCCCAGGCTGGAGGTATAGGCGTCCACGTAAACCGCGCCGTTGGCGGCCGCGCTGTCCCGCAGCACGGTGTTCAGCTGAATCTGTTTGGCCAGTAGATAGGGCACGTCCTCGGGCGCGTAGGGCATGAACGGCCAGCACCCCTGCGATCCCTCGGGGAACAGGCTCTGGTAATTGACCAGGAATACCCGGGCACCGGGTGCCCTTCGCTTGATCTCGGCCAGGGCGCCGTCCAAGCTGCTTCGAGTGGCGTTGACGCGCTCCTGGATCTGGTCGACCCCGCCGGCCAGGTACCGGTCCTGGCACGGGGTCCCCAGCGGCAGCACGGCGACGCAATTTATCGCCAGCTCGCCGTAGCCGATGTCGTTTCCGCCGATCTGCAGGGTCACCAACTGGGTGCCCGGTCCCAGCGAGTCAAGCTGGGGAGGATTGACCCCGCCCTGGACCGTCTGCGGCTGATACATGTGCCTGATCGCCGCTCCGGAGCAGGTGGCGTCGACGAAGCTCGAGACCTGGTACCGGGAGGCCAGCAGGCTCGGATAGTTGGAAGAGGAGCGCTGGCACCCGGCCGACGCCGCGTCGGTGACCGGAATCAGCGGGCCCGCCGCAAACGAATCGCCCAGGGCCACGTAGGAACCAATGGTGGACGGGGCAGCGCCCGCCGGCTGTGCCAGGGACAACGCTGCTCCCGCCAGGACCGTCGCGACGAACAGCATCCGCCACGACGCGGATCGTCCGCCGGTTGCCTTGCGCAGCCAAATCTCCCGCACTTACATCCTTCGGTCTTTTGGCCATTATGCCCGCACCTGCGGGCGCACGCCGCGTCCGTCCGGCAAGGGTGCCAACCTCCGTTCGGCGCCCGGAAGGATTCACCTCCGACGGGGTCTGGCAGCCGCTTTCGGTATGCAAAGATCTGCGCTGAACCTGCAGGTCCAACGATTGGGTTGCCATGAAGATCCCCCGTCTATCCGCGAGCTCTCGACGCCTCATCCGGCGCCGGTTCGCCGCACTGATCGGGCGGCAGCGGACCAACTTCCGCCAGGGCTTCGCGGCGCTGATGGTGTCCTCCGCCGGCGACCTGGCAGCCGGACTGGCGCTCGGGTTCATGACCGGTACGTTGGAAAGGTTCCCCGGGCTTATCGTCCTGGTGCCGGCCGCCATCGGGATGAGGGGCAACATCTTCGGCGCTCTCGGGTCCCGTCTGGGGACCGCGATCCATACCGGCGAGTTCGAAGGCCGGGTGGAGAAGCGCAACGTCGCCGGCCAGAACGTCATGGCTTCCGCCGCTCTCACCCTCTATGTGTCGATTGCCCTCGCGGTACTGGCCAAAGAGGTGGCCCGCCTGTTCAACGTGGAGACAATTCCGCTGGCCCACTATGTGACCGTTTCCGTGATCGGGGGTCTGCTATCCAGCCTGGTGGTACTGGCCATCACCTTGTGGGTCGCCACCATGTCGGTCAGGCGCGAGTGGGACATGGACAACGTGGCGGCCCCGGTGGTCACCGCAGCCGGGGACCTTGTGACACTGCCCGCCCTGTGGCTGACCACCTTCCTGCTGCCCGTGGGCCGCCTGCCGGACCTGGTGTTCATACTCAGCGTCCTGGCGGCAGTCATCACCATGCTCTACCAGCTCCGCAGCAGAAATTATGCGGTCTCCCGCCGGGTGGTTCGAGCCAGCATCGCGGTGCTGATCATCGCCGGTCTGGTGGACGTGGTGGCCGGCCTCACCATTGAGAAGCGCCTGGAGAGCTTTTTGCTTTATCCCGGCCTGCTGGTGCTGATCCCGCCGTTCCTGGAGGATGCCGGGGCGCTCGGGGGGATCCTGTCGGCCCGGTTATCCTCCAAACTCCATCTGGGGTCGATTCCCGCTCAGGCGATTCCCAGCAGGCGAAGCTGGGAAGACATTTTCTTGACCTTTCTTCTGGGAGTTCCGGTGTTCTTACTTGTGGGTCTGAGCGGCACCCTCGTTTCGCAGGCGGTCGGCCTGGCTACTCCCGGTCTGGCACAGATGCTCGCCCTCACGATGATTGCCGGCGCCATCGCCACCACGGGGGCCGTGTTTGTGGCTTACTACACGGCAATGATCTCGTTCCGCCACGGACTCGACCCCGACAACTACGGCATCCCGGTGGTCACCAGCTCCATGGACCTCATCGGCGCCGGGGCGCTCATCTTGTCCATGGTGTGGTTGGGGATAGCCGGGTGAACGAGCAACCCCGCACGCTCAAGGCCATGCTGGCCCACGCGAAGGACACCTCGGAGCTGATGCTGGACCTGGCTTACGCCGGGTTGTTCTACGCCGACCGGGACCTGTCGGGTGAAGTGCTGGAGCTCGAGGAGGAGCTGAGCCGCCTGGTCCACCGGATGCGGGAGGTCTGCCTGATGGCATCCCGCAGCCCGCAGGACGCAGCCGGGCTGGCC
>DATLGP010000013.1:0-2071 GCA_035540395.1 Actinomycetota bacterium | reverse complement strand
GAACCGATCGCTACCACCTGTGAGGTGGCCCGGATGATTGCCTCCCGCCTGGATATGAGCCCGGGGGTCGTGCGAGGTCTCGATTACACATACGAACACCACGACGGGAGCGGGTTCCCAAACGGCGCGGCCGCCGAGGAGATACCTGTTGCCGCCCATGTTGCGATGGTGGCTCGCGATTTCGAGATCCTTTACCGGCTGGGCGGCTGGGACATGGTGCTGGAAGTGGCGAAAAAGCGGCGCGGTCGCGCCTACAACCCGAGGGTCCTGGACGGCTTTGTCGCCCACGCGCTCGGGCAACTTGAAGCGGAGGCGTCCGAGACCGGGTGGGATGCCGTGATGGCGGCCGATCCAAGCCCGGTCGTTCTGTCGGGAACCCGGCTTACGGAGGCTCTCACCTGCTGTGCCGACTTCGCGGACATCTCGAGCCCGTTCACGCTCGGCTACTCCCACCAGGTTTCCGATCTCGCAGCACGGGCGGCGGGGGCTTTGCGGCTGGACTCCGGCCGGATCGAGTTGGTTCGTTGCGCGGCCCTGGTTCAGGAGTTGGGGATGAGCGCGGTGTCGAGGGCAGTGGTGGATAAAGCCGGCCCCCTGACCGACGGCGAGTGGGAGAGGGTGAGGCTGCACCCGTACTTCACCGAACGAATTTTGGCCCGGTGTCCCGGACTGGCGCCAATTGGCACCCTGGCCGGCTTGCATCACGAGCGTATGGATGGGTCCGGTTACCACCGAGGCACCTCTGCGGACCGGTTACCCCAAACGGCCAGCTGCTGGCCGCCGCCGGGGCGTACGTCGCTATCACCTCGGGGCGGCCCTGGCGGCCCGCAATACCGGCCGGGGAGGCCGCTACGACATTGGGCGAACTGGTCTCGTCGGGAGCATTCGAGGGCGATGCAGTCGATGCGGTCCTGGCCGCCGCGGGAGAGCCGGCCTCGCCGCGCCGGCGCCGAGCTCGCCCGGCCGGTCTTACCGAGCGCGAGGTGGAGGTCCTGCGGTTGATCAGCCGGGGAATGTCGAACCGCGAGGTGGCGGGCAACCTGACGATTTCGGTCAAGACCGTCGGGCGCCATATCGAGAACATCTACACCAAGGCCGGGGTTTCCACCCGGGCTGCAGCCGCCATGTTCGCACTTCAAAACGGTCTGGCCGAGCCGGAACCTTTCGCCGGTCAAGAGCAGGACTGACCTGGGAAAGATGGGGCGAATACCCGATGCGGGACCCCTCGGGCCGAAAGGATACTGGTGGCAACTCGAGTCAAGGAGGACCCATGAACCCCACGCCGCTCCAGTTGCCCGGCCGGAACACTTTGATTGCGTTCTTCGCCATTGTGCTCATCGGTGGCACGAACTTCGTTGCAGTGAAGTTTTCTAATGTCGAGCTACCGCCGCTATTCGGTGCCGGGCTGCGGTTTGCGGCTGCAGCGCTGGTGTTCCTGGCGATCATGAGAATCCGCCGTATGGCCGTGCCGGCAGGAAAAGCCCTGGCGGGCGCGGCGGTTTACGGGACCCTCAGCTTCGGCATGGTGTATGGGTTGCTGTACTTCGCCCTGCTGCAAATGGACGCCGGAACCACCTCGGTGATCATGGCAGCGGTGCCCCTGGTCACGCTGATACTGGCAGTGGTTCAAGGTCAGGAGCGTTTCACCCTGAGAGGCGTGGCCGGGGGAGTGCTGGCGGTAGCCGGTATCGGGGTCCTCAGCTATCACACGCTCGAGGGTTCCATGCCGCTGGTAGCCGTCCTGGCGGCAATCGGGGGAATGGTGGCGGCGTCTCAAGCTGCGGTGCTGGTGAAAGGTTTTCGCAAGAGCGACCCGATCACGACCAACGCGGTGGGTATGAGCGTGGGGGCCGCCGGGTTGATGCTGGCATCGGTAGCCTTCGGTGAGTCGTGGACCATGCCGGCGCAGGTCTCGACCTGGGCGGCGCTGGTATGGCTGGCCGGTGTGGGGTCGGTGGGACTATTCGGGCTGTTCGTTTTCGTTATCAAAACCTGGAAGGCCTCGGCTTCGGTCTACGCGTTGACATTGATGCCGGTGGTGGCCGTGGTGCTGGGAGCTGTACTTCTGGGG
>DATLGP010000012.1:0-6079 GCA_035540395.1 Actinomycetota bacterium | reverse complement strand
CGCCAGCATCGGCTCGGTTGCGACGCCGATCGGCACGCCGCCCAACCTGCTCTTGAAGGGGTTCGTTCGAGATTCGTACGGGATAGACATCGGCTTTGCTCAATGGATGGCATTCGGCCTCCCGCTGGTGGCCGTGATGCTTCCCCTCGGTTGGCTGCTGCTGACCCGGATGCTTTTTCGCCTTCCCCGCCAACCGCTCGCCGGCGGACGGGACGTCATCCGCCGGGAGCTTTCCAGCCTCGGTCCCACCTCCCGTGAGGAGTGGACCGTCTTCGGCGTGTTCTCCTTTACCGCCCTGGCCTGGATCGTGCGGGAACCACTGGCCGGCTGGGAGTTCGCCCTCGGTCGGTTGCCCGCACTGCAAAACCTCGACGACGCCGGCATCGCGGTGCTTGCGGTGCTGGCGTTGTTCATAATCCCGGTTCGGGTCAGACGGGGCGTGTTTCTGCTGGACTGGGGGGTCGCAAAGGAAATCCCGTGGGGACTGCTCCTGCTGTTCGGCGGAGGCCTGAGCCTTGCGGCAGGCATACAGGCCAACGGAGTGGATGGGTGGATCGGGGACCGGATCGGCGGGATCGGTTACCTGCCGCTGCTGGTGCTGATGGCCGCCGTCGTGGTCCTGGTCATAGTGCTCACCGAGCTCACCAGCAACACGGCAACCGCCGCCACGTTTCTTCCAATCCTCGGGGGAGTTGCGCTGGGAATCGGCGTGAGTCCGCTGTGGCTGGTCGTGCCGGCCACGCTGGCCGCAAGCTTTGCTTTCATGTTGCCGGTGGCGACCCCGCCCAATGCAGTCGCCTTTGGATCCGGACAGGTGTCGATAGGCCAGATGGTGCGGGCAGGAATCTGGTTCAACCTGATAGGCATCGTCCTCATCCTGCTGGTGGTCATGTTCGTTGCGGCGCCGGTGCTCGGGATCCGTTAAAACCTAGACCCGGCGGGACGGCTGACGGTGCCCGCGGATACGATTGAACTGTGAGTTCGCCCGCCGTGAAGCCTCATCTCTCCTCGTACGCAGTCGTCGGGGACGACCCCCATCTGACCGACGTGGCGGTGGCCAAACTGCTCGACGGGTTGAGCGAGACGTCCATCAACCAGTTCGGTCCGGCCGACGAGTTCGACAGCGTGCTCCAGGCCATCTCCACCCCCTCGATGTTCGACGACCGGCGCACGGTGGTCGTACGCGAGGTGGACCGGCTCGCGGCCGATTCGCAGCGAAAACTGATCGCCTGCCTGGAGAACCCGCCGCCCGACTCCACGTTGATCCTGGTCGGCTCGAAGATGCCGGCGCAGATGATCTCCGCCGCCCGCAGGTCCGGCCACGTGATCGAGGTGGAGAAGGGCAGGCGCAAGGACCTTTTCCCCTGGGTCAAGCAGCAGGCCACGGCCAAAGGCCTGCACATTTCAGGGGACGCCATGAATGCGCTGGTGGACGTGGTGGGCGAGCAGAGGCTTGCGCTCTCGCAGGCGCTCGAGGAGCTGAGCCTGGCCAGGCCGCCGGGGTCTCGAATCACTCCGGCCGACGTTGCCGGCCAGTTCCGGGGCCGGGCGGACGTGAAGCTGTTCGGGTTCATCGATGCGGTGGCGCAAAAGCAGGGGGCTGCGGCGCTGGAGGCACTGGGCTACCTGGTGGCGCAGGGGGAGGCCCCGGCGATGCTTTTTTGGAATCTCACCCGGCACTTCCGCCAGATGCTGGTGGCGGCCGAAAGCTCACCAAAGCAGGTGGCCGGGCATTTGGGGATCCCGGAGTGGCGTGCGGAGAAGCTGGTCCGCCAGGCGCGAGGTTTCGGGCTGGAAGCGTTGGTGGAGGGCTATCAGGTGCTGGCCAGAGCCGATCTGAAGATGAAAAACAGCGAAGAGCCCGAGGTGTTGACCCTGGAAAGGGTGGTGGTCAGTCTCTCCGGACGCCGGGTTTGACCAGGTTGCGCGAACCAGCGTCTAACGGGCCGACTGCGGAAGTCGAGCTGCGAGAGCCGGCGGGTGGCGGGCTCGGTCTGCTCAAACGCGTTATTGGCGGCTAGCTCCCCGCAGACGCCTTTAGCGCGTTAGAGGTTGGCGTTCAACTGACGAGCCATCGAGGACTTCTTGTTGGCCGCGTTGTTGCGGTGAAGAATCCCCTTGGAGACCGCTTTGTCGAGCGCCCTGGCTGCATTGCGGTACTCGGTCTGAGCCAGTTCGGCGTCGTCGCCGGCCAGCGCCGCGTTGAACCGCTTGACGTAGGTCTTGAGGGCGGTCCGATTTTCCTTGTTGCGAATGCGGCGCTTCTCGTTGGTCAGAATGCGCTTCTTCTGCGACTTGATGTTTGCCATAGAGCTTTATTTACCCCTTGAAAGAATGCCGGAAAGAATGCCGGAGCGAAGGAGGGTTACCAGGCAGTTTAACATCCCGCCACCGCCCACCTGAGCACGACGAAGAACCACCCGGCTTTTGACCGGTGTTCCCTGCTACCCTCAGATTAGATGAAAGATCGTTCTCTCACCCGGGCATTCAGCCTAATCGCTCACGTCGATCACGGAAAGTCCACTCTGGCGGACCGCATCCTCCAGGTATGCAAAGCCGTGCCCGACCGTGACATGCGCGAGCAATACCTGGACAAGATGGACCTGGAGCGGGAGCGTGGGATCACCATCAAAGCCCAGTCGATTCGCCTTCACTACCCTTCGGCCGACGGCAATACCTACGAGCTGAACCTCATCGACACGCCGGGCCATGTGGACTTTTCCTACGAGGTCTCCCGGGCGCTCGCCGCCTGCGACGGGGTGATCCTGCTGGTCGACGCCGCACAGGGGATCCAGGCGCAGACGCTGGCCAACCTCTACCTCGCTTTGGAGGCCGGACTGGAGATCGTGCCGGTCCTCAACAAGATCGATCTGCCGGCCGCCGACCCGGATCGAGTCGCCGAAGAGCTCGAGAACCTCATCGGAATGCCCGCCGACTCGTTTTTGAGGGTCTCGGGCAAGACGGGAATGGGAGTCCCCGAGTTGCTTGAGGAGATCGTGCGCCGCATCCCCTCGCCCAAAGGCGAGCCCGACCTGTCTGCTCGTGCTCTTATCTTCGATTCCACCTACGACCCCTACCGGGGCGTGGTCTCCTTCGTCCGGGTCATGGACGGCTCGCTGAAGGCGCGCCAGAAGATCAAGATGATGGCCACCGGCACGGTGCACGAGACCGAGGAAGTGGGGGTGTTTGCCCCCGACATGACGCCGGTGACCCTGCTGGAGGCCGGCGACGTGGGCTATCTCATCCCCGGCGTCAAGAACGTCCGGGAGGCGCTGGTAGGCGACACCATCACCGACGCACAGCGGCCGGCATCCGAGCCTCTCCCCGGCTACCGGGAGCCCAAGCCGATGGTTTGGGCAGGCCTCTACACCAGCAACTCGGACCAGTACCCGCAACTGCGGGAGTCCCTGGAAAAGCTCCAGCTGAATGACGCCGCCCTGGTCTTCGAGCCGGAGACCTCGCCTGCGTTGGGGTTCGGTTTCCGGTGCGGTTTCCTTGGGCTGCTGCACATGGACATCATCCAGGAGCGCCTGGAACGGGAGTTCGACCTGGACATGCTGGTGACGATGCCCAGCGTGGCCTACCGGGTGATCCTCAACAGCGGCGAGGAGGAGTGGGTCCACAGTCCGGCGGCCATGCCCGATCCCGGGGCGATTCTCGAGATCCAGGAGCCGATGGCATCGGTGATGATCATTACTCCGGCCGAGTATGTCGGGACGATCATGGAGCTGTGCCAGGGGCGGCGGGGGGACATGAAGAACCTCAGCCACCTGTCGAAGGTCTCGGTAGAGCTGAAGTACCACCTTCCGCTGTCCGAGATGATGGTGGACTTCTTCGACCAGCTCAAATCCCGGACCAAGGGTTACGCGTCGTTGGACTACGAACCCATCGGCTATGTCGCCGGCAACCTCGTGAAGGTGGAGATCCAGCTGGCCGGCTCGCCGGTGGACGCATTCAGCGCAGTCATCCACAAAGACAACGCCTACGCCTACGGCCGGAAGATGGCCGAGAAGCTGCGGGAGCTGATTCCCCGCCAGCAGTTCGATATAGCCATCCAGGCGTCGATCGGATCGAGGATAATCGCCCGTGAGACAATTAAGGCGTTCCGAAAAGACGTGATCGCCAAATTGTACGGAGGAGACGTCACGCGCAAGCGCAAGCTCCTCGAAAAGCAAAAGGCGGGGAAGGCCCGGATGAAGCACGTCGGGTCGGTCAAGGTTCCTCAGGAAGCGTTCATGGCTGCCCTGAAGCTGAACGACAAGTGAGGTAGTAAGGAGCAGGCTGAGATGTCGCTAACGTACCCATCGATGCCGGGCGCCGCAGGCCGGGCGCTCGACCGCCGGAAGGCTTCGATCCTGCGCGCTATCGTCCGGGAGTACGTGAAAAGCGGGCAGCCGGTCTCCTCGAAGGCGCTGGTCGAGCGGTACAAGCTCCAGGTCTCCGCCGCCACCATTCGCAACGACATGGGGGTCCTGGAGGAGCTGGGCTACATCGTGCAGCCCCACACCTCGGCCGGAAGGATTCCCACCGACCTCGGTTACCGCTGGTTCGTCGACAACTGGCCGGGGACCTCGTGGCCCGAGATCCCGGACCAGGACCGCCGGGCGATCGACGTGGTGCTTGACGCCGAGTTCCGCGGCCTGGACTACACGTTGGACTCCACCTCCCACGTGCTCTCCACGCTGACCGAGGCGGCGGGTATCGCCATGGCGCCGCCCTCCCGCCGCAACCAGCTACGGCGAATCGACCTGATCATGCGTGACGCCCGGCGCGCAACGATGCTGCTGGTCGCCCACAACGGGGAGGTGGAGCAAGGAGTGGTCGAGTTTTCCGAAGACATGACCGAAGACCTGCTGGACGACCTGGCCCGTGACCTCAACGTAAAGCTGAAGGGTCTTGATTTCCAGGACCTCGCGAAGACCATCCTGGGCGTCGAGAACGTCGCTGTCGGCTGGAAAGCGGTTGCCGAGGAGATCGAGGACGTGATGGAGGCCGGAGCCAGCCAGCGCATCTTTCGGGGCGGCACGGCCAACATACTGTCCCGGCGTTACTTCTCCGACATGGAGACTGTTCAGGAGATCGTCGATGCGCTGGAGCACCCGCGGGTGCTTTCGGGGCTAATGACCGCGGTAACGGATTCGGCGACCGTCCTGGTATTCATAGGTCAGGAGGTACCGGTGGAACAGATGCGCGCCTGCACGGTGATCTTTGCCCCCTACGGGGCGGGCGACGACCGGCAGGGAAGCGTCGGTGTCATCGGCCCAACCCGCATGGACTATCCCCACACCATTGCTGCCGTGGAGGCAGTGGCCCGCAGGCTCAGCACATTACTAGAAAACGCCGGTTAGCCTTAGTTCCATGCCGAGGGACTATTACGAGGTTCTGGGCGTCTCCAGAGAGGCCTCAGAAGAAGAACTGAAGAAGGCGTACCGAAAGCTGGCTCGCCAGTGCCATCCGGATGCGAACCCCGACGATCCGGGGGCCGAGGCCAGGTTCAAGGAGCTCGGCGAAGCCTATGCCGTGCTTTCGGACCCCAGCCGGCGCAGCACCTACGACCGGTTCGGCTCCGCCAGCAGCGTGGGCGGGGGATTTGACCCGTTCGACATCTTCGCCTCCTTCTTCGGCGGGGACCCCTTCGGGTTCAACCGGCGGACCGGACCCCAGCGGGGCCGCGACCTGGTTGCCGCCCTGGAGATCACCTTCGAAGAGGTCGTCACCGGCGTCACCAAGAGCTTTCCGGTGCGCAGCCTTCGCAACTGCGGCCGGTGCGACGGGTCGGGTGCCGAGCCCGGAACCGAATCCTCCACCTGCGACCGCTGCGGCGGCTCCGGGACGGTCCGCTCGATGCAGCGGGGCTTTTTCGGCAATGTGGTCACCGCATCCACCTGCCCCGAGTGCGGCGGCCTGGGCCAGAAGATCCTCAGTCCCTGCGTCGAGTGCCAGGGCGAAGGCCGGGTGGAGCGCGAGGAAGAGGTCAAGGTGGAAGTCCCGGCCGGCGTCGAGGACGGTATGCAGCTGCGGGTAACCGGGCGGGGTGAGGCAGGGCCCCGGGGCGGGGTGGCCGGCGATCTCTACGTGC
>DATLGP010000011.1:0-13465 GCA_035540395.1 Actinomycetota bacterium | reverse complement strand
AGCTCGGGAATCACCAGCGAGAGGGCCTTGGCGGCTCCGGTGGAGGCGGGGACGATGTTGCGAGCGGCCGATCGCATCCGGCGCAGATCCGGCTTGCCCTTGCGGGTCAAAGCGATCTGGTCCTGAAGCTGCTGCTCGGTGGTGTAGGCGTGGATCGTGGTCATGAAGCCCGACTTTATTCCGAAGTTGTCCATCAAGACCTTGGCCATCGGGCCTACCGAGTTGGTGGTGCAGGAGGCGTTCGAAATGACGTTGTGCTTGGAGCCGTCGTACTCGTCCTCGTTGACACCCAGGACGATTGTTACGTCGGGGTCCCCGGAGGGAGCGGAGATGATGACCTTGCGGGCCCCCGCCTCCAGGTGTTTGGAAGCCCCGGCTCGGTCGGTGAAGATCCCGGTGGACTCTATGACGACGTCTACGCCGAGCTCCTTCCAGGGCAGATCGGCGGGGTCCCGCTCGGAGGTCACCTTGATGGTCTGGCCGCCGACGTGAATGCCCTCGTCGTCGACTGTCACGTCGCCCGGCATCGTCCCGTGGGTGGTGTCGTACTTAAGCATGTGCGCCAGGATGTCGGGGGACGCAATGTCGTTGACCGCCACTACCTCGACGCCGCTGTCGGGACGTTCCAGAACCGAGCGCAGAAAGATTCGTCCGATACGGCCGAAGCCGTTTACCCCTACCTTTACCGTCATTCGCCTACCTCCGTGTCGGCTGAATCGAATGCCCGGACGCAGAGCGAGTAAGTAGCGGCCTACAGACCGGGCGGTAGTATGCATTATCAACCAAAACCCTCGCGCCGCGAGTGGGGACAGTCGGGGGGACACCCCCCGACACCCCCCCGAAGGCCTAGCCCTTGCGTCATCTCCCGATGGGAGTGCTGCGCGCGTGCCGCCCGGGGACACCCCCCGACACCCCCCAGAAACCGGGCCACCGGCCGTCCAGCTGGCGGTTGCCCAGCGGTCGGTGATTCAAGTCTCCGACCTGATCAAGCGATACAAGAAGTCAGAGGTCAACGCGGTCGACGGAATCAGCTTCGAGGTGAGCGAGGGCGAGTTCTTTGCTCTGCTGGGGCCCAACGGTGCCGGCAAGACGAGCACGATCTCCATCCTCACCACCACCCTCAAACCCACCTCGGGCACGGTTCGTATAGGTGGTTACGACGTGAACTCACAGGCCGACGACGTACGGAAACAGGTGGGCATCGTGTTTCAACAGCCGAGCCTTGACCTCAATCTGACCGCCGAAGAGAACGTAAGGTTCCACGCCATCCTCTACGGTCTCTACCGTTGGCGGCCCTCCTACCGTCTGATGCCCGCGGAGTACCGGAACCGGCTGAAGGAGCTGTCTGACACCCTCGGTCTGGAGGCCGAGATGTTCAAGCCGGTGAAGCGGTTCTCCGGCGGCATGAAACGCAAGCTCGAGATAGTACGCAGCCTGATGCACCGGCCCAAGGTCCTCTTCCTGGATGAGCCGACCGCCGGGCTGGACGCCGACTCGCGGCGGACCCTGTGGGAGTACCTGAAGCTGATCCGAGAGCAAACCGGTGCCACCGTCTTTTTGACCACCCACTACCTCGAGGAGGCCGAGGAGGCGGACACGATCTGCATCATTGACGGCGGTAAGATCGTGTCTTTCGGAAGCCCCACCGACATAAAAAAAGATCTGGTCGAGGAGTACCTGGTGGTGATCCCGGCCGATCCGGCAGCGCTGAGCCGGGAACTCGACCGCCTTGGCATCCGGTACGACAAAGGGCCCGAGTACCGAGTTCAGCTCAACGGCAAGACCGTTCACGGGGTGCTGAAGGCAATTGAGACCCCGCTCCTCAGCGTCCGGACCCACTTCCCCACGCTCGAGGACGCCTACATAGCGGTACTGAAGAAGCCCGATGCATCAACTTAACGCGGTTCTTGCGATAGGCCAGCGTGACTTCATGAAGTTGCTGCGGGACCCGACCCGGCTGGTGTCCTCGCTGATCTTTCCGCTGATCTTCATCGCAGTCCTGGGTGGGTCGTTGCAAGCGAGTTTCGGCGACACCAACTTCAACCTGTTGACCTTCACCTTCACCGGCGTGCTGGCGCAGACCCTGTTCCAGTCGGCGGCCAGCGGAGTGATCTCGATCATCGCCGACCGGGAGGAGGACTTCACCCAGGAGATTTTCATCACACCGATCGCGCGGTCCACGATCATCTTCGGCAAGGTGGTGGGTGAGACCATGGTGGCTCTCCCTCAGGGACTGGCCCTTGTCCTCATTGCCTTCGTCATGGGGGTCGGGATGACCGTCACCAGGGCCATAGCGCTGTTTCCGGTGGCGCTGGTGGCCTGCATGCTGGGGGCCTCGTTCGGGGTCATCGTCCTATCGAACCTGCGCAACCAGCGGTCGGCGAACCAGGTCTTCCCCTTCCTTCTGCTCCCTCAGTTCTTCCTGGCAGGGGTGTTCAACCCCATCAACAACCTTCCGCCGACCCTCAACTTTTTCTCCAGCCTGGCCCCGATGCGCTACGCGGTGGACCTGATGAGAGCGGTTTACTACTCGGGACGAAGCGAGTACGAGCGGGTGGTCCTGCTCCACCCCATCACCAATCTGCTGATCATGGGAATCATGTTCGTCGTTTTCTTGTCAATCGGAACCGCCCTGTTCGTCCGCCGGGAGCGCAACCGCTAGATAGCCGGACCGCGAGAAAGCCTGGCCATCGAGTCCCCACGGAACCCGGGAGGGAGTCCGGTGTCTTCCCGTGGAAAGTGAACCGGCCCGGCAGCGCAGTTACCCTTAGGCTCATGGACAAGACCAATTACTGGTTCAAACGCAGGCGGTACGGCTACGGCTGGGTACCGGTTGCCCGGCAGGGCTGGCTGGTCGTCGCCGGCTACCTTGTGCTTGTAGTGGCCATGGCGTTGGCCTTCCTGGATGCCCCGGAAGAGGTCCAAGGCAGGGAGCTGGGTTTGTTCCTGGTGTTTGTGGCCGTCGCCACCTTCGGGCTGATCCGGATTTGCTTGGTCAAGGGCCCAAAGCCCCACTGGCGGTGGGGCCCTACCCCTGAGGACGACCCGGCGGAGGACTACTAGTTAGACAACCAAAAGGCGCACCCGAAGGTGCGCCTTTTGGTTGTCTAGTGTTGCTTACTGGATGTGAGCAGACTTCGCCCTGCGACGACGCTGGGTCTCCAGTAGAAGTGCACCAGCAGCAAGGATGGTTGCGCCCAAAAGGGCGTTGTCTCCACCCGTCCTGGGCAGGATCCTTGGTGCCTCGGGCGCAATCGGCTCACAAGCCTGGTCGGCAGGTGCGCTGACCTCGGAGTGAGCAAGGACCACGTCGAGGCCGAGCAGAGGAACCGTAATGTGAAGCGCGTTGATCTGGACTCCGACCTGTCCGGCGGGAGCCGGGATGACCTCGTTGGCGATGATCCGGGCGCCGATGAGTTGGGTTACCCCGTCCACGACATCGACAACCTGGTTAAGGGTGTCGTTGAGCTCGATGGTCTGGCCAAGGACGCTCAGGCCGACGATCCGGGATCCGGCGACAACCACCGGGGAGCCATTGACGCATGAGAGCAGTGCGACCGAGTCGACCACATCCGCGGCCAGAACCGAAACGCCGAGGCCGCCCTCAGAACCGAGAATGTCGCCTACCAAGGCTCCAACCTCAGGCGGAAGGCTCTCTTCGGGAATGGCGCTGAAGAGAAGTCCGGCACCGGCAACACGTGCGTAGCCCTTGGCGTTGTACCGGTCAGGTGCGGTTGCGCCGCCAGGACTGATGACACGAAGGTTCTGCGCCGGCAACTCGCCCGTCAGGGTCGACTCAAGGGTAGTCACAGACTTGGCTCCAGCCGCCTGGGCGGTCAGGAGGTTGGAGAGCGGAACGTTCAACAAGGCGTCGCTTCCGGTGCCCGGCTGCGGGCCCGCGGTGGTGTCGGGGGTCGGCGGGAGAACTGAAGCGTTCAATAGGGACAGGGATGCTCCGTACGCCCTGACGCTGGTGTTCCTGAGCTGACTGGCGTAAGCCGGCCCACTCAAGGCTCCAATCAGTAGAACGAGTGGAATTATTACGGCTGTTCTGAGAAGTCTCTTCCGCACTATTTTCTCCTTTGTAGGACCTTGCCTCTGTAAACGAGTGGCCTATAGGCCGGGATACTGATTAGTTAAACCTTGTGGTCCGGCTACCTAACTCCTTTGATCAAAGGCGCACAGGCACGGCAACCCCGAAGCCTACGGCCCCGACGTTCCCTGGTGGACTCTAACGGATTCCACTTTGACTTTCCAGAACATCTATCAAGGGGATTAGTTTGTGCCTGAGTACGTAAGGTTCAGGCGTCAACCGACAGGGGCGCGCTGTCCACAAGCTTCAATCTGGCCACCAGCCGCTGCTTGTCGCTGCGCTTGGGATGGCAGGTTGTGAGAGTAAGCATGTGGTCATCGGTTGGAGCGACCACCGACCAGTCATCCGGCTCGACGACCCACGGATTGGCATGCCCGTCGAAGGGCTCGATGAGCTCGTAGAAGAAGGAGCCGACCGGGGTCTGCAGCTCAACCCGGTCCCCGGGCAACAACTGGTCCAGGTCGGCAAACGGTTTTCCGTAAGTTGTCCGGTGGCCCGCTATGCCTACGTTCCCCCGCTGTCCCGGCAGCGGGGTCATGGGATAGTGTCCCGCCCCGGTATCCAGCGCCTCCTTCGAGGTCCCTTCAACGACGATGGTGTCGACGTTCAACTTGGGGATAAGCAGCCGAGTGACCGCCGAAGCCTCCTCGACGTTGCCCACCTCGAAGGCCTGTCTCGAACTTGCGCTGTGCAGCTGCTTGGAGAGCTCGGCCTGGGTTTGGCGGGCCAGGTAATCGGTATAAAAGGGATGACCGATAAGGGCAACTCCGCCGACCATCATGAGCACTGCGGCAAGCGTCAGGAGGCGGGCGAGGATGCGGCCGGCTTGGGAGGAGATTCTCAACACGCCGTCAACTTTAAAGCACATGGGAATAGAGTTAGACCGGTCAAGTGCCCTGCAGGCACGCTTTTGAGCAGGGACATCCACGGTTTCGAGCTGGGACGGAGGGAAGGCATGCGGCGATTCTTGCTGACAGTTCTGTGTCTGGCAGGGCTGATGGGCACCGCATTTCCTGCGGTTGCCGCGCCTGCTCAGGGCGACGACAAATGGGCGCTCATCATTGGAGTGGACCAGCACCAGGGCGCCACGAGGACCAACGTGGGAGCCGTTGGGGACGCCAACGCGTTCCGTACACTACTTACTCAAAACGGCTGGCGAGAAGACCGTATGCGGGTTCTCACCGACGCCGGCGCCACCCAGGCGGCCATCAGGCAGGGACTCCAGTGGATCGTCGACCACTGCGGTCCGGAGTCCCAATGTGTGGTGCACTACTCCGGCCACACCAAGCAGATGAACAATGCCGGCGGCAGTGAGGGTCTTCACGAGTACCTGTGGCCCCACGACAACCGCTTCATCTCGGATACCGAGTTTGCCGACTACATGCGGCGTCTGCGAGGCTACGCCTGGATCGACATTGCGGCATGCGAGGCGGCCGGGTTCGACCACGGCATATCAAGTCCGCGCCGCCTATTCACCGCCGCATCCCAGGAGCACGAGAAGGGATACGAGGAGCCGACCTGGCGCACATCGGTATGGACCGGCTTCCTGGTGCAGAGGGCTCTGCTCGGGGGCCAGGGAGACGCGGACGGTGACGGAAACGTCACGCTGTCCGAAGCGATACCGTGGGCGACCGCGCAAGCTGCTCAATACACAGCCGGCCAGTCCCACGGACCCCAGAACGCATACCGTGCCGGAGGCGAGGAAACTGCGTTCTTTGGGCAGCAGGCGGCCGCAGCGCCTAGGCCCAGGACCTGTTTTTTGTTTCTTTTCTGCCGTTAGGGGATCCGGCTACTCCTTGTCGAGGTCGCGGTGAACCACCGTCGAACCAAAGCCCTTCTCCTTGACGTACCGCGCCACCTCTTCGCTGATGACCACGGAACGGTGCTTGCCGCCGGTGCAGCCCACGGCGATAGTCAGATAGTGCCGGCCTTCTCGCACGAAGCCGGGAAGCATGGTGGCGATGAGACCGCGGACCTTGGATAGAAACGGCTCGGTCTCCGGGGCGTTGAGGACATAGCCCCGGACCTTGCGGTTGGTGCCGTTCAACGGCCTCAGGTCCTCCACCCAGTGGGGGTTCGGCAGGAAACGGCAGTCCAGGACGATGTCCGCATCGAGCGGGAGCCCGTGCTTGTAGCCGAAGGAGATCACGTTTACCGCCATGTCAGAGCCCGGGTGCTGCTCGGCGAACAGCGATGAGATCTTGTCCCGGAGCTCGTGGACGTTGAGATCGCTGGTGTCGATGATCACATCAGCCTGCTCCCGCAGCGGCATCATGATCGCCCTTTCCTCCAGGATGCCCTCGATGATGCGGTCGTTGTCGGCCAGAGGATGCCGTCGCCGGGTCTGGACGAACCGACGCACCAGGGTCCTCTCCCGTGCCTCGAGGAACAGGATGCGGTGCTCCACCCCCCGCTCCGCCAGTTGGGCCAGCGACTTTTCCAGCTCGGGAAAGAACTCGCCTCCCCGTGCGTCGACCACCAGGGCAACCTGTTTCACCTTGGAGCCCGGAACGGTGACCAGCTCCGCCATCTTTTCGATAAGTGCCGGAGGCAGGTTGTCGATGACGAAGTAACCGAGGTCCTCCAGGCACTTGGCGCACTCGGAGCGCCCGGCGCCGGACAGGCCGGTGATGATGGTGAAGCGCGGTTTGGCTACCGTACTTTCGTTCACTATTCCATTAGACAGCGGAACGGAGGCGTTCGTGGATCTTTTCGGCAAGTCCTGCGCCGATCCCGGGCACTGCCGATATCTCCTCCGGAGTTGCTTCCCGCAGGCCTTTGGTGGATCCGAAGTGGCGTAGCAGCGCCTTGCGACGGGCCGGCCCGACGCCGGGAAGCCGGTCGAGGCTGCTTTCCGTCATGCGCTTGCCGCGGCGCTGGCGCTGAAAGGTGACGGCGAAGCGGTGAGCCTCGTCGCGGATTCGCTGCATCAGGTAGAGCGCCTCGGAGCCCCGGGGAAGAATGATCGGGTCTGGCCGGCCGGGGACGTAGACCTCCTCCAGGCGTTTGGCCAGCGAGACCACCGGAATCCCGGTGATTCCCAGCTGTTTCATCACCTCGACCGTCCGGTTCAGCTGGCCCTTGCCTCCATCGACCACCACCAGTCCCGGCGGGTAGGCGAACCTGCCTCGTTCCTCGACGGGCAGATCCTGGTCCTTGAGGTACCGGGAGAAACGCCGCTCGATCACCTCGCCCATGGAGGCGAAGTCGTCCTGGCCGGTGACACCGGCGATCTTGAACTTGCGGTAGTCGGACTTCTTGGGCAGGGCATCCTCGAACACCACCATTGAAGCCACCACGTCGGTGGGTCCCAGGTTGGAGATGTCGAAGCACTCGATCCTGAGGGGCGCCTCGGCCAGGCCCAGGTGCTCCTGCAGCTCGTTCAAGGCCTTGGACCGGGATGCGAAGTCGGCCGAGCGCTTTAGCCGGTTGCGGTCGAACGCTTCCTTTGCATTGCGCTCTACGGTTTCCAGCAGTCGCCGTTTGGAGCCTCGCTCTGGCACTTTGATTCGCACCGCCGAGCCCCGCCGGTCGGAGAGCCATTCCTCCAACACCTCGCGGGACGCAGGCCCGGTGGTGACCAGCACATTCTTGGGAACCTCCTGGAAATCGGCGTACAAGGACTCCAGGAAAGTGTGCACCAGCTCGCTGTCGCTCAATGCCTCCACCCGGTCCACGATGAATCCCTTACGGCCGACCACCCGTCCTCCGCGAACGAAGAAGACCTGAAACGACGCCTCCAGGTCGTCGCCGAAGTAGGCAACCGCATCGAAGTCCTCCTTCCGGGTCCCGACCATCTCCTGGCGCTGGATCACCTTTTGAACCGCTATCAGCTGGTCCCGGGCCCGGGCGGCCTGCTCGTACTCCATGGCGCCGGCGGCGGTGTCCATCCGTTGCTGGAGGTCTTTGACGATGGTGTCGTGTTCGCCGTCCAGGAAGGCGCAGAACTTGTTCACTATCTCCAGGTGCTGTTGCGGGGACACCTCGCCCACGCACGGGCCCGAACAGCGGGCGATATGAAACAAAAGGCAGGGCCGTCCGGTCCTCGCAGCCCGGTCGTAGACTCCCTTGCTGCAGGTGCGAATGGGAAACACCCGCAGCAGAAGATCCAGGGTCTCCCGGATTGCGTAGGCGTGGGCGTACGGCCCGTAGTACCGGTCGAGCTTGTTTTTCTTTCCCCGCGTCACCTTAGCTCGGGGGATGTCCTCGCTGAAGCTGATGGTCAGATAGGGATAGGACTTGTCATCCCGATAGCGCACGTTGAACCGAGGCTGATGCTGCTTGATCAGGGTTACCTCGAGCTGAAGCGCCTCGACCTCGTTGTTGGTGACAATCCACTCGACCTCGGCGGCGTTCTCCAGCAGAGAGGCGGTGCGCGGATGCAGACCGGTCCCGAAGTAGTTGGGCACCCGGTGCCTCAGGCTCTTCGCCTTGCCGACGTAGATCACCCGGCCGAGGGCATCGCGGAACAGATACACCCCGGCGGAGTCGGGGATGTCACCGGTTACCGGATGCCAGTCCTGCCTGATCCTCATGGGTAAATGTTAACGACAGGCGGCGCACGCCCATTCCGCCTGTCCGGCGTGGCGGGGGTGTTCAAGGCGCGGCGACGCGTACCGGGGGCAGTACACTTTTATAGGGACAGTGACCTGTGCTTCAGGCACAGGCAGCCCCAACGACAGGAGGTCGCTTAATGGCAAATTCGATGCCCGCACCCCTCAGGACGCCGGTAAGTGCGCTGGATGCGAGCGCTCGCAGCAAATTCATCTCCCGGACCTACGGGCACCTGTTTGCCGCCGTAGCAGGCTTCACCGCCATCGAAGTGTTCCTCTTTACCAGCGGGATGGCCGAGGGCATCGCCCTGGCGATGCTCCAGACGAGCTGGCTGATGATCCTCGGTGCCTTCATGATCGCGGGATACCTCGCCAGTTGGGGCGCGGCCAAGGCCAAGTCGATGGCAGCTCAATATTTTGCGTTGTCGGCGTACGTGGTCGTGTGGTCCGTGATGTTCGTCCCGATGCTCTACCTTGCCAACGACATTGCACCCGGAGCCATCTCCAGCGCGGCGGTCGTGACGCTGGTGGGATTTGCCGGCCTCACGGCAGTGGCGGTCTCCACCGGAAAGGACTTCTCGTTCCTCAGCAGCTTCCTGCGGTGGGGTGGCGTGGTAGCGATCCTGCTCATCGTCGGCTCGGTGCTGTTCGGTTTTCAGCTGGGCACCTTCTTCTCCGTGGCGATGGTGGCGTTCGCCGGGGCGGCAATCCTCTACTCCACCTCGAAGGTGTTGACCACCTATCCCGAGGACCGCTATGTGTCGGCGGCGCTGGAGCTGTTCGCTTCGGTGGCTCTGATGTTCTGGTACGTCCTGCGGATTTTCATGAGCCGCGACTAGCACGCGCTCTTTTTGAAAGGGCCCGCCCCGGAGAGGGGCGGGTCCTTTCATTTTGGGACGCTCCCGGCTCGTCATCCTGTGCCAGAATCGGCCGGTGTCCGCTCAAGTTGTCCGTGGCGCCCGGCCCGAAGAACACGACGCCCTCCTGGGGCTGGTACTGGCCGCATACGGCGAGTTCGGGAGCTTTTTGACCGCGCAGTTTGTTCAAGAGTTCCGGGAGGACGTGATCCGGCTGATGAACGACGAAAACACCGAGGTTCTCGTAGCCGAAGAGGACGGCTCGGTGGTCGGCACCATCACGTTCTATCCGGATGGTCCCGACTACAACGACGAGATCCCGGCGGCCTGGGCTTGTCTGCGAACTCTGGCCGTCCTCCCCTCGGCTCGGGGCAGGGGTGCGGGAAGGATGCTGATGAACGAGTGCATTGGGCGGGCGCGCGGGTTGGGCCGGACCCGGATCCTGCTGCACACAATGCCGTTCATGTCGTCCGCAATCGCCCTTCACGAAAAGCTCGGCTTTCGCAGGATGCCCGAGCTGGACGTCGAATACGGGTCCGGGACGACCGTGGTGGCGTACGTGCTCGACCTCGACGCCGGCGTCTTTTAGCCTTTCGGCGAGCGGCCGGCCAGGATGGGCTTCAGGAACCTGCCGGTGTGGGAGGCGTCCACTGAGGCGACCTCCTCCGGGGTTCCCTCGGCTACCACCGATCCCCCCATGCCGCCTCCTTCCGGGCCCAGGTCGATGATCCAGTCGGCGGTCTTGATCACGTCCAGGTTGTGCTCGATGACCACCACCGAGTTGCCCTTTTCCACCAGGCCGTGGAGCACCCTAAGCAGCTTCGAGATGTCCTCGAAATGCAGTCCGGTGGTCGGCTCGTCGAGAATGTACAGGGTCCGGCCGGTGGCCCGTTTCGCCAGTTCGGTGGCGAGCTTGACCCGCTGGGCCTCGCCGCCGGACAGTGTCGGCGCCGGCTGGCCCATCCTCACGTAACCCAGACCGACGTCGACCAGGGTCTCCAGGTGCCGGGCGATTCTGGGGATCGGCCGGAACAGGTCCAGCGCTTCTTCGATGCTCATCTCCAGCACTTCGGAAATGGTCTTTCCCTTGTAGTGCACATCCAGGGTGTCCCGGTTGTAGCGGCGCCCTTTGCAGATCTCGCAGGTGACGTACATATCGGGCAAAAAGTACATCTCGATTTTGATCTGCCCGTCGCCCTGGCAGTTCTCGCACCGGCCGCCTTTGACGTTGAACGAGAACCGGCCCGGCAAGTACCCCCGCATGCGGGCTTCTTCGGTTTGGGAGAACAGGGTGCGGATGTGGTCGAACACCCCGGTGTAGGTTGCCGGGTTGGAGCGGGGGGTGCGGCCGATGGGCGACTGGTCGATGTCGATTACCTTGTCGATGGACTCCAGGCCCTCCACCTTGCGGTGCCGGCCCGGCAGCAGCTTGGCGTCCCGGAACAGGTGGCGATGGACCGCCCGGTACAGGATCTCGTTGACAAGAGTCGATTTGCCCGAGCCGGACACGCCGGTCACCGCGGTGAAAACGCCCAGGGGGAACTGCACGTCGAGGTCCTTCAGGTTGTGCTCGGTAGCCCCGACCACGGTCAGGGCGGGGCCCGCGGGGGTACGGCGCTTCTCCGGTACCGGAATGGTCAGCCTCCCGGACAGGTACCCACCGGTGATCGACCGCCGATTCTTGAGCAGGCCCTTTACCGGGCCGGCGTAGATCACCTCTCCCCCGTGCTCCCCTGCCCCGGGGCCGATGTCCACCACCCAGTCGGCAACCGCAATGGTCTCCTCGTCGTGCTCGACGACGATCAGGGTGTTGCCCAGAGCCTTCAGCCGGAGCAGGGTCTCGATCAGCCGCTTGTTGTCCCGCTGATGAAGCCCGATCGACGGCTCGTCCAGGATGTACAGCACGCCCACCAGGCCGCTGCCTATCTGGGTCGCCAGCCTGATCCGCTGCGCTTCTCCACCGGCCAGGGTTGCGGCCGAACGCTCTACCGACAGGTAGTCCAAACCGACATCGATGAGGAAGCCCAGCCGCTCGTTGATCTCTTTGAGCACCCGGTCTGCAATCGAGTGGTCGCGCTCCGACAGGTCCAGCGATCCCAGGAACTTCTCGGACTCCAGAATCGACATCCGGCTTACTTCCCAGATGTTGCGGCCGCCCACGTACACCGACAGCGCCTCCGGCTTCAGCCGGGCCCCGCCGCAGGCCGGGCAGGGAACCTCCCGGAAGAACTGCTCGATGCGCTCACGGGCGAACTCGGACTCGGTTTCGGTACGGCGGCGCTCCAGCCAGGGCACCACTCCCTCGAAGGTGGTGTGGTACTGGCGCACCCGGCCGTAGCGGTTCTTGTACTTGATGAAGACCTGTTCCTCCCCGGTGCCGCGCAGGATCACGTTCTGGTGCTCGGCGGACAGGTCGCCCCAGGGGGTGTCCACCGAGAATCCGAACCGGTCGGCCACCGCCTCCATCATCCGGATGAAGTAGTCCAGCTTGGCGTAGGACCAGGGCCGGATCGCCCCTCCGGAGATCGACAGGTCGCGGTTGGAGACGATCAGGCCGGCGTCGACCTCCAGGTGGGTCCCGATGCCGTCGCACCGGGGGCAGGCGCCGTACGGTGTGTTGAAGCTGAAGTTGCGGGGAGCCGGCTCGTCGAAAGACAGGCCGCAGTTCAGGCAGGCGGCGCTCTGCGAAAAACCGAGAGTTCGCTTCTCGTCCACCAGGTCGATCGACACCAGGCCCTCCGCCAGCCCCAGAGCGGTCTCGATCGAGTCGGTCAGCCGGCGGGTGATTCCTTCCTTGATCACCAGCCGGTCAACCACCACGTCGATGTTGTGTTTGTAGTACCGGTCGAGGCGGTGCTTTTCCGACAGATCCACCATCTCGCCGTCCACCCGGGCGCGGGCGTAGCCTTTGCGGGCCAGGTCCTCCAGCAAGGTCTCGTACTCACCTTTCTTGCCCTGGATGATCGGGGCCAGCACCTGGAACTTTGTCCCCTCGGGCAACTCCAGCACCTGGTCGACGATCTGTTCGGGAGTCTGGCGGGCTATCGGACGGCCGCAATTGTGGCAGTGCTGCTTGCCGATGCGGGCGAAGAGCAGCCGCAGGTAGTCGTAAATCTCGGTGATCGTACCCACGGTTGAGCGGGGGTTGCGGGAGGCCGACTTCTGGTCGATCGAGATGGCCGGAGACAGGCCTTCGATAAAGTCGACCTCGGGCTTTTGCATCTGGCCCAGGAACTGGCGCGCGTAGGAGGAGAGGCTCTCGACGTAGCGCCGCTGCCCCTCTGCGTAGATAGTGTCGAACGCCAGGGACGACTTGCCCGACCCGGAGATCCCGGTGAAGACGATCAGGGAATCGCGCGGAAGTTCAAGGTGAACGTCCTTGAGGTTGTGCTCCCGTGCCCCGCGTATGATCAGGTCGGTGGCCGCCCCGGCCCTTTTCCTGGTGCTCATCCGAGCCGAAGGCGAGTGATCAAATTAATTGCCGTAGGCATCCTCTTCCATCTCTGCATTGTGCCATGCCCAGGCATGCTGGACCGATCGTATGTTCGAGTTTTCCCAATGTCCTGCCTTGGTTACTCCGGGACTTCCTCGGGATCGTCGGGGTCCTTGGTTTCTGGGGGAGGTCCGTGGTGGGCCACGTGCTTCTTCGCGGCGTAGCGATCACCCAACAGCGCCGCCAGTCCCGGCAGCAGGATGGCAAGAATGGGGGTCAGGGGCGTGACAAGTGTCGCCGCCAGAGCGATGGAGCCTACCAGGCCGGCAATTCCCCACGCGGTCAGCCAGCGGGCAGAGCTGACGCCGCTCGAGCCTCCGAGGCGCAGGGTCACCCTGACGCCCACAGCCACCCCGACCGCACCGCCCAAACCGGCACCGAGTGCCGCCAGCACCGGTGTCAGCTCGTCTGCATCGGTGACCGCACCCACGATGGCGCCGACCCCGGCGCCGATCAACAGGTTCAACCC
>DATLGP010000010.1:0-11789 GCA_035540395.1 Actinomycetota bacterium | reverse complement strand
TGCGGGCCTCTAGCTCATCAGGTAGAGCATCGGACTTTTAATCCGACGGGCAGGGTTCGAGTCCCTGGGGGCCCACCACCAGGCCGTTCTCGGCACCCGTACCTCAGGAAATCTCTCCGGCCAACCTCCGGCTTTACCTTTGTGTCGCTAGGACCGGTCCCGTAGGATGCTCCCGTCACTACTTGCTAATTGCGGGAGGAATCCATGGCGGGAAAGCGTACGATCAGCCGGGCACCCCACAGGGGGCGGCACAGCATCAGGCGCCGAAGTGTAGGCAGGGCGCTGAGGGATCGCAGAGTCGTCGCTTACGGCGTCCTCTCGGTGATGATCTTGGCGGTCCTCAACCTGGGCGCAATCGCGTCTGCGCTGCAGATCGGCCCGGTGACTCTAGAGGGGGCACGGGTCCAGCTCGAGACGGAGCGAGCCGGCGTCTGCACCGTCGGCTGCGACGGTGTCGGCAGCGGAGAGGACGGGACCCCCACCAGTCCCGACGGTGAAGCCGGCCGGATAGGCGTCTGCGGCGCATTCTGCAACGATGTGGCGAGCGGGGGCGACGGAGCCGACGTGACCAGCACCGGCGCCGGCAATCAGACGGCCAACGCAGGAGACGGCGGGGCGGGCGGTCTCGGGATCTGCCCGGTCGGCTGCAGCAACATAGGTATTGGCGGGCAGGGCGGCAACGCCTCTGCCGAGAGCACCACCGGCGGGACGGCCACCGCGATCTCGGGCGACGGGGGTATCGGAGGGACCACGTTTTGCATCGTGTCCTGCCAGAACGTCTCCTCCGGAGGCGACGCCGGCAACGCCCAGGCCACCAGCCTGGTGCTCGGCGGAGACGCAGTCGCCCTCGCCGGCGACGGCGGTGACGGCGGGACCGGTTTCTGTGTCGTGAACTGCGACGACGTGGCGATGGGCGGCAACGGAGGAGCGGCCGCCGCAACCACCGGGAACGCCGACCCGGCTGTTTGCAGCAGGGTCGTGTTGGGAGTCTGCACCACAGTCTCCACGCCTGCCAACCCCAGCACCAGCCGGGCCGAAGGCGGGTCCGGAGGCTCCGGGGGGACCGGCTACTGCCTGGTAGGCTGCAACGGCCTGGCCGGCGGTGGCGAGGGAGGTGCCGCCGATGCGGTTACCGGCAGCGGCACGACCCGGTTGGCGACTCCGTCCCTGCTGGGGCAGGTAACCGCCACCAACACCGCCACCGGGATCGGCGGGATCGGAGGCTTCGGCGGCACAGGGATCTGCCTCGTCGGTTGCACCGACGTGGCGAGCGGAGGCGACGCCGGCGACGCGACGGCGACCTCGGGGAACCTCAGCGCGGCTACCGCAGTCGGCGGTCTGCTGGGAGGCTTCGGCGGCATCGGCCTCTGCCTTGCCGCTTGTCAAGGCGTTTCCAACGGAGGCGACGGCGGTGACGCTACGGCCACCTCCGGAAACCTCAGCGCCGCGACCGCGATAGGAGGGGTAGGAGGCTTCGGCCTTGTCTCGGTCTGCCTGTTCGCCTGTGACGACCTGTCCAACGGGGGCGACGGGGGCGACGCGGTCGCCGACGGAGGAACGGCGAGCCTGGAGACCGCTTTCGGGGGCCTGGGAGGCTTCGGCGGCTTCGCCGTCTGCTTCCCGTTCTGCAGCAACGCAGCCGGCGGGGGCGACGGCGGTAACGCTACGGCCGAAGACGTCGCGATACCCGGGCCGGGCGGCCCGGGAGGTATCTGCATCCCCGGCTGCTCCTAGCCGGAATCCTCAACCGGGTTGGTAAACGCCCGCCGTCGACCGGGAGGCGGGCGTTACCAACCTATCGGGTGAGTCCCCGCAGGGTCCTTCGCCGCGCGGCCGGGCGACGATGTTCGAGTCGGTGAGTCGGCTGGGGATCCGGAAGCTGTTCGGTGACCTGACCCCTCTCCGTCAATACTCCGCAGGGTGGATGCCGCGGCGGCTGTCGGTCTCGACGGCCAGGGCCGCCGCACCCAGAACAGACCCGACGGGTTTCGGATAGGGATGACACTGGCAGCCGTGCTGGCCCTCGCCGCAGTTCACCTGTTCGCAGGCAAGTTGCAGGTGGTGAGGCCGGGTCCCCGCAGCAAGTGGTTGTCGGCGGCCGGAGGCGCCTCGGTTGCCTACGTTTTCATCCACCTTCTTCCCGAGCTCGCCCGGGCACAGGAAACGCTGGAGGAGATTGCCGGCCTGGAATTCCTCGAACGTCACGTGTACCTGCTGGCCCTCGTCGGCCTGGCCCTCTTCTATGGGCTGGAAAAGGCGGCCCATACCTCACGCGGCTCAAATGGGGAAGGCTCCCGGGACAAGGCGGCCCGGGAAGTGTTCCTCCTGCACGTCTCCGTCTTCTTCATGTACAACGCGATCGTCGGGTACTTGCTGCTGAATCCCCAGAGGGGACCTGCGAGCACCGCTCTTTTCGCCCTGGCCCTCGGTCTGCACTTTCTGGTCAACGACTACGCCCTGCGCCAGCACCACGAGGACGACTACCACTCTGTCGGCCGGTTTGTGCTGGCCGGCGGGGTGCTTGCCGGCTGGGCCCTGGGGATGGTCACCCGGATTCCCGAGACCGCCGTGGCAGGGCTCCTCGCCTTTCTGGCGGGAGGCGTGATCCTCAACGTTTTGAAGGAAGAGGTCCCGGCCCAGAACGCCGCCCGCTTCTGGCCATTCGTCGGAGGCCTGGCCGCCTACTCGTTGTTGTTGTTCTTTACCTGAGGACGACTACCGGTGGCCCGCTTGCCGTTTCCGGTGCGGCAAAAGTGGATAGACATTATTGACACCGTGCGAGAAAGCCGGTGAACCTTCGGACCTTTCCTGATGCCTATGGCGGTAGAGACCGACACCCGTAACAAGCCCGACTCGGCCGGCCTTTCGCGGCGCGGGCAGATCGCCCTGTTGGCCGGCGTGGCCCTCGCCTACAGCGCGGTGGCGGTGGCAACCGAGCCGTGGAACTGGTACAGCAGGGTCTTCACCGCGATCCCCGGATTCGCTGCAGTCTGGTATGCCGTCAAGCGCGGCTGGCACCGGAGTGCCGAGGAGCGATCGGCCTTCCGCGTAGACGGCCCGGGCGCAATGAGCCTGATGGTTTGGACCCTGTTGGTCACCTTGACGGCAAGCTGGGTACTGGCAATCTTCTTCAGCCACCCGCGAGAGGTCTACCCAACCCTCAGCCATCTGATGAACATAGTCTTCGAGAACTATCCCCTTCGGGTGGGCGGTTTTTTTGCCTGGCTCGCCCTGGGCTGGTACCTGCTGAGAAGACGATGATTCTTCCTCCCGACTCCCGGGCTACCAACCTGGTCATCTGGGCGATCCTGTTCGGATCCATTGCTCTTTGGCAGATCGTGACCGCGCTTCACCCCCGCCTGTCGTCGCTGGGAGATTTCTTCGGCCTGCTCGAGCGCTGGTGGGTCACCAGGTGGGCCCTGCTGGCCGGCTGGTTCTGGCTCGGCTGGCACGTATGGGTTCGGGGAGGCTGGTAGGCAGAACGGGTTCGGATCTACCGGGCGGGCGCCACCGCCGCAAAGTGACGCAACAGCGAGCCGACGCTGGTGCGCCAGAACGGGCATCCGTCCAGCGGCTCGCCCTGGACGAAACGGTTGACGGTCTGTTGAAACTCATCGGAGTAGGGCAGGTTGGGGTGGATCACCGGGACCGGGCAAGCGTCGACTGCGCCGTCGATGGCGTAGCCGTCGCGCATCAGGGGGAGATCGAAGACACTCGCCACGCTTAACGCCGATATCTGGTCGGGCAACGGCTGAGCGAGGGTCTGCTCGATTGCCGACGGGTGCCCCAACCACTCCCGGCCCAACGGCGAGTCCGCCCTGAACACACTGGTTCCGCCCGGCCGGGCGACCCCCTCCAGCAGCGAGACGGCCATGCGGCCCACCCGCCCGGCTCCGGACTCTCCCCAGGCCGGGTAGGGAATCGGGTTTTGAGGAAATGCGCCGACGAGGACGACCGTCTCCACGTTCGGCAGCCGGTTCTCTGCAGCCGCCTGCCATACGAGCCAGACTCCCTGGGAGTGGCCGGCGACCACCCCGGGAGGGGTCATCCGGCTGGTCTGGGCTTCCAGGGCTTCCACCAAATCGGCGGTGCTGCGCAGGGTATCCTCCCGCTCGTAGGGGGCGCCCTCGGTGATGGTGCACATGGCATCCTCTTGAGGTTGGCCGTCTCCCGGCCCGGCGTAGGAGAAGTAGAAGGCCTGCTCGCAGGTCCAGCCCATTGCCTGGGGAGCAATTTCGAGAATTGCTCCGGAACCCGACCGCGAGTCGATTCCCGACATCAGCATTATCGAACCGGGCAGCGGCACCTCCGGCTCCGGCGCCCCCTGCGCCGCGCCCGGTCCCTGCTGGGCAATTACGACCAGCGCGACGATGCCTGCCGCCGGCAGAACCGCCGCCGCGCGGCGGGCCACCCGGAAGCCGGGGTCGGCGTAAAGCATCTGCGCCGCCGCGAATGTGACGCCGGCCGAAGCGACCACCAGCAGTACCGGTCCCACCGGGCCGGTGACGTCGGCCAGGTATCCGAGCAACGTGAGGACCAGCAGGTAGGCGCCAATGGTGCCGGCCCGGAACCCGCTGCGGGCGGCGGCGGCGAAGCCGGACCGCAGCCGGTAAGGCGCCAGCCAGGGGGCGGCGGAGGTGAAGCCGATCGTGACCAGTGCGGCAACGAGGGCGAACCAGAAGAGTCCATAAAAGAGCACCGCCCCGGTGTTGTAGAACATGACCGCCGTCAGCGCGGAGAACGGAAACACCACCAGGTAAAAGCGCAGCGCATACCAAAAACGCTGCCGGTTCAGGCCTCCGAGCATCCAGGCCATGATCGCTGCCCGGCCGGCCAGGGACAGGCCCACCCCCACAACGAAGACCGGCAGGTTCGGCGCGTAGATAAGGAGGGCTCGCAGATCGGCCATCTGATCGAGCGGAGGCAGGGCGACGAAGTGAAGAGTGCCCGGCCAGCGCGCCAGCAGGTTGGTGGCGGCGGCGATGGTTACCGCCGCCGCCACAATCAGCAAAGGCAACGGGTTGAGCCGGTCCTGCCCGCGTCGAGAGGAGGTGCCGTTCATCGATTATGCGAGCCCGCCGGTGCCGTCAGGCTGCTGCCAGCTTCGGCTTTTCCTCCTCCAGCCTTACGTCGTACTGGTCCGAGCGCCGGTGGAAGAAGTCCTCGAACTGACCCAGGGTAAGCGGGCCCGGCATCGGGTACCTCGACGGTATCTTCTGGATGTCGGTGTGGTACTTGGCGAACTGGGCGTAGTCCATCGGGAACTCCTTCGGGTCGGCGCCGATCCAGTACCCCTTTTTGGTGGCACGGTCGAACACCGTCTCCCACTCCGAGATGGTTGGCAGACCGACCGCCTCCACTCCATGGTTGAACAGCATCAGCCCGATCTCATCAAACGGGTCGGTCTTGTCCAGGTAGCTGTGCACCGACTTCAGGGAAGCCTCCATGTTGAACTCCATCCAGTACGGAACGGAGCCGGTCCTAAGCATCCAGTAAGGCTCCATGATGATGAACGACTCGCAGATCATCCGGTTGGTGGGGATGTTGCGCTCCCGGTACCACCACCGGTAGAGATCGGCCACCACAGGACTCATGGCCTGCGGCTCGGGAAAGCGCATTCTGACCACCCGGTAATGCCGCTCGCGGGCGATCCGCCGAATGTCGTCCAGCAACTCAGTGTCGAAACCCCATTCGGCCTCGGGCACCTCCTCGTCGGCCTCGGGAGAGTCCCACTTGCGGTAGGGGGAGTCGTACCGCTCCAGGTACTCGGCCACCCGGTCGCTGCCGTGGTAGAACTCCTCCTTGGTGGCACCGCCGACCGCGCCGTGCTGGAACACGTGCCGGTCGCCGATGCGCACTACCGGCCATTTCTGCTCGCACTCAGTCACGATGATGGTGCCGCCCGGGGGCAGGTGCTGCTCCAAAAAACGCCGGTAGTTTTCGCCGAGCCGGCGCCGCTTGACCCGAAAGTAGGTCATGGTCTGCACCATGATCCGATCCTGGTTGGCGTCATGCATGTGGTGCAGGGCAAGCTCGGGATGGCGCTCCACCAGCTTGCGCCCCGGCTCCAGGCCAATCCTCATGGCCTCCTTAGGCTCGTCGGGGTGGACCGACTGCCGGACCGGAATCAGAAAGGTTTGAGGCAGCCAGGGAATCCCAAGCGCACTGTACAGATGGGTGGCTGCGCCGTTGGACGACCCTATCGCCACCGCCGGAAACTGCCGGTCGGGGTACTCGTCGGTGACCCAGCCGGAGAGCTCCTCGGGGTCCACCTTCTTGAGCTTTTTCGGAGGAATAGCCTCGTTCCACCCACTGAACAGGTACACCCCCTTGCGGGCCTTCTTGGGAAGAATGTTGGCCCGCGACGCCGGAACCTTGAGCAAAGGAGGCGACCCCAGGGCGGGGAAGTCCTTGTTGCGCAGGAAGTTTGCGTTCGCCCGCAGCATGCCGGTCGCCGAATCGAAGTTCGCGACGAACTTGGGCGGGGTGGGCATCTTCATAGAATGGGCGCTCTCCCGCAGCAGACTCGCCCGGCCGCTAGATGTTTTGGCCATGTGCGTTCACCTTCCTTTTCCTGGTCGCAGAAATGGACCGATAGCATCAACGAACTGCTCCGGGGCGTCGAAGTTCATTGCGTGGGGGACTCCGGGCAGAGTCAGCAGGCCGCCATCCGGCAACAGCCGGGCAACCTCTTCCGCCCAGTCCTGGGTACAGATCGGATCCTCGGTTCCCCGCACGACGAGCGTGGGAACCGTCACGTATGGCAGTTTGTCCTCAATCCGGTCGGTCAGCGCCTGTTTCAAGGTCCCGATGGCCCTGGGAACCCCGGCCCTGGTGTAGTCCTTGAGCAGCAGCTTTTTGAGCTCCCGTGATTGGGTTTTGGACTCCTGTCCCCACCTGCGCACGATCCGCGGGACTGTCCGGGCAGCCGGTTCCACGGTTGGAGCGGCCAGCACCAGCCGCTCGACCAGGTCGGGACGCCGCATCGCCAGCTCAGCAGCCACCTGGCAGCCCACCGAATTGGCAACAACGGTCGCCCGGGCGACGTGAGCGGCGGAGAACCATTCGATCAGCGCGCCGGCCAGACCGGGAACCGTAAGAGTCCGATCGGGCTTGTCGCTTCGTCCGAACCCCGGCTGATCCGGCGCCAGCACGCTGTGATCGGCGGCCAACAGTTCGGCGGTCGGTACGAAGTAGGCGCTGGAGACGACCAGCCCGTGCACCAGCACCACCCTCGGCGCCGGATAAGGCGTCGTCCAGGACCGGGCGAACATTCGCCTTCCGTCGACCTCGGTCCACAGCTCGCCCTGCTGCACCGGGGCCTGGCTTCTGTCCTGCTCGATCTGCTCCCGGCGAACGGCGGCGCTCATCGCCGGCTCCACAGCAGCAGGCCGGCCAGAATGCCGACTCCCGCCGTGGATGCGGCAATCGCCACCTTGCGGGACCCTCCGGTCGGAGTTCCCCCTTCGTAGCGGCGCGGGATCTGGGTGACCGGCTCAAACAGGTTGCCCGAGCTCGGCTCGGCAGCCATGTCGGTGAAAAAGCCGGCCCGAACGATTTTCTCCGCCTTGCGCTCCGCCAGCCGGGAAGCCAAGGTCCCGCCCACCAGCGCCATGCGGGGGGGAAGGGAAACCGTCTGCTCATCCTTGGGGTTCTCTGCGCACTCGACGATTGCCTGAGCCACCTCTTCGGGAGTGTGTACGGTTACCTTGGTGGTCAAACGCTGGCCGGTGTAGTTGCCCGCTCGCCTGAACAGCGAGGTGTCGGTGGCCCCTGCCGTCAGGTTGCAAACCCTGACCTCGGGTACATCCTGCAGTTCGGAGCGCAGGCACGCCGCCAGACTGCGGATGCCGGCATTCGCGACCGCATAGGAGCTCAGATAGGCGGCGGGCAATCTCGAGTGAACGGATACCACGTTGATCATGGTTCCGCCACCCTGGTGCCGGAACTGAGGGATACAAGCCCGGGCGCTGTGGATGCATCCGAACAGGTTGGTTTCGAGCACCCGCCGGTAATCCGACAGAGGCTCTTCGCCGAAGTGAGAGAAGAGCGCAGTCGCAGCACAGTTGACCCACAGGTCGATGCGCCCGTATCTGTCGACGACGTTCTCGGCAAGTCTTTTTACGTCGTCCGGCTTGCTGACGTCCGCGGGAAACACGGCGGCCGAACCGCCGGCCTGTATGCACTCGGCCGCAACCCGCTTCAACTGGTCCTCGGAACGCGAACTGACGGCTACCTGGGCCCCGCGCCGGGCCAGCTTGATTGCCGTCAGGCTTCCGATACCGCCCGAGGCGCCGGTTACCACGGCAACTGCGCCCCTCAGGCCGTCATTGCGCTCGCGACCGGTGGTCTCTTCGATGGAGGCCATCGGCAACACCCTTTCTGAAAATAGGGTTTCTGAAATCGCTGAATAGGATTTCAGGGGAGTCGGTCTTACATATGTTTCCGCCGGCCGGTGAATCTAAACGGTAACTCGCCCGTTCGACGAGCTGCATCTGGCAGCAACCGGTAGTTTTGCCATCTTTCCCCTGGGTATAGGGCAGGGGAGAAGACCTTGCGAAACGACTCGGTCTCTGCGGCAACCATCCCTAACCAATCCCCCTGGCAGGAGGTGCAAGTTGACCCACAATTCCGCCCCCGTGGCGGTGGTGACCGGCGCCTCGGCAGGTGTCGGAAAAGCCACAGCACTTTTGTTCGGCAAACAGGGATACCGTGTCGGGCTGCTGGCGCGGGAACCCGGAGCGCTCAAGCAAACCAGGCTGGAAATCGAAAGGCTGGGCGGGCGGGCGTTGGACGTGCCGGTCGACGTGGCCGACCCGGACGCACTGGAGACTGCAGCGCAGGCGGTGGAGAGCGAGCTCGGACCCATCGACGTGTGGGTCAACAACGCGATGGTCTCGGTATTTGCCCCGTTCACCGAGATGTCCGAGGAGGACTTCCGGCGGGTCACCGAGGTCACCTACCTGGGAGCGGCCAACGGCACCAGGTCGGCACTGCGCCGCATGGTGCCCCGCGACGCCGGGTGCATCGTGCAGGTGGGCTCCGCCCTCGCCTACCGGGGCATCCCACTGCAGTCGGCCTACTGCGGGGCCAAGCACGCCCTGCAGGGCTTCACCGAATCGGTGCGCTGCGAGCTGCTCCACGACAAGAGCCGGGTTCACCTGACCTCGGTTCACCTGCCGGCGCTCAACACCCCGCAGTTCAGCTGGGTGAAGACCAGCTACACCAAGCACCCGCAGCCGGTACCTCCGATCTTCGAGCCTGAAGTGGCCGCCGACGCGATCGTGTGGGCGTCGCAGCACCGCCGGCGGCGGGAGTGGTTCGTGGGAGGCCCCACTGCTCTAACCGTGGCCGGCAACAAGGTCATACCGGGCCTTTTGGATCGCTACCTCGGCCGGACCGGCTACAAGTCGCAGCTATCGGACCGCCCCATAGCCGGCAACCGGCCGGACAACCTGCGGACCCCGGTTGAGGGCGTGCACGGAGCGCACGGGGCGTTCGGAGACCAGGCCAAGCCGCGCAGTCTGCAATGGTGGGTCTCCAAGAACCGCACCTGGCTGGCCCTGGGTTCCGGCGCCGTGGGGGGCGCGTTCGCCCTGTGGAAACGAGACTGACCGCTCCCTGACGCCCGGCAGGATCACTGCCAAGGCCGGGAAGCCGGTCCGCAACCCGTAGCACCGAGCGCCGGGGACGGCCGCCGCTCCAAGCGACCCGGCCGCCGCTCCTGCCTAGTAGTAATAAAACAAGCCCGGCGCCGGCAAGCGCCCATGCGCGACAATGTGCTGCTTAACCCGCAACTGCGAAGCACGCAACGAATTGAGCGTTACGGATACCAACGGTTCCTATGATGTCTCTGGCAGGGTTGAAACTCATCCGACCACCCTCCTCCCGGCCCGTTCGGGCGGGGACCCCAAGCCGAGATACGCGCCCTTGACCTGCCCGAACTGCGGCGAGGAGAACCGGCAAGGGGCGGCGTTCTGCAATGCCTGCGGCACCCGCCTGCAAGTCCCTGAACCCGCGCCGCCTCCGGCTCTTCCCACCACCGGCGATGGGCGCTACGTCGCTCGAGCCTTTCTCGGCCAGGGAGGCCGAAAGCAGGTCTTCAAGGCGGTCGATACCCGGCTTGACCGGGAGGTAGCGCTGTCGATCATCCGGACATCCGGATTGGACGAGGCGTCGATAGAGCGGGTGCGCCGGGAGGCCCGGGCGATGGCCCGGCTGGGCGACCACCCCAACATCGTCAACATCTTCGATGTGGGTGAAGAGGGCGACGTCATCTATCTGGTGGCCGAACTGATGCCTGGGGGATCGGTGGAGGAACAACTCAACCGCGCGATGGGGGCGCTGGGCTTGGACCGGGCGCTGGCGATCGCCCGGAACGTCGGGGAGGCGCTGAAGTACGTCCACGAGCAGGGGGTGGTGCACCGCGACATCAAACCGGCCAACGTCTGGCTGGCCCGCGACGGTACCGCCAAGCTCGGAGACTTCGGTTTGGCCGCCGGCGCCCGGTCGGCGAAACTCACCGGCGAAGGAATGGTGCTTGGGACGGCCGCCTATATGGCACCGGAACAGGCCACCGGGGGCGAGGTCGATGCCCGAAGCGACCTCTACTCGCTCGGCGCGCTCCTCTATGAGGTGGCAACCGGAAAGCCCCCGTTCGCCGGCGACGATCCTATTGCAGTTGTCACTCAACAGATCAATACCGCCCCGGTCGCGCCGACCTGGCACAACCCGAAACTCCCGGGGGAGGTGGAGAGCCTGATTCTGGACCTCCTGGCGAAATCGCCGGACGACCGGCCGCAGACGGCATCCGAGGTGGTGGACCGCCTCGCCGGCATCTCGGTGAAAGCGGTTCCCGCAGCACCCTCGCCCGACCAGGACAACCCGCTGGACCGGCTCGCCGGCGGGGTGTTCGTCGGCCGGGAAACCGAGAGCCGCCAGCTGCGCGAAATGTTCGATGCGGCTCGTAAGGGCACCGGCGGATTGGCCCTGCTGGTCGGCGAGCCGGGGATCGGCAAGACTCGGCTGGCCGAGGAGCTGCTCACCTACGCCCGGATGAACGGGGCACAGGTGCTGGTAGGCCGCAGCTACGAGGGGGAAGGAGCACCCGCCTACTGGCCGTGGATTCAGGTCATCCGCTCGTCGGTGCACGACCGCAACGCTCAGACCCTGGCGTCGCAGATGGGGTCTGGTGCAGGGTACATCGCACAGATTGTCTCGGAAGTGAGGCAGGTCCTGCCCGACGTGCAGAGCCCCGCGGGATCGGACCAGGAGTCCTCACGCTTTCAGCTGTTCGACTCGATAACCACCTTTCTGGTCAACGCCGCCCGCGTCCGGCCCATGGTGCTTTTTCTGGACGACATCCATTGGGCGGACAAGCCTTCGCTGCTCCTGCTGGAGTTCCTCAGCCGCCAGCTCAGTGACCACAGGATCCTGGTGGTAGGCACCTATCGGGACATCGAGCTCGGCCGCCAGCACCCGCTGGCGCAGACCCTGGCGTCCATGGTGCGCGAGGCGCACACCAGCCGCATCCTGCTAAGAGGCTTGACCCGGGAGGACGTCGCCAGATACATCAAGTTCGCCACCGGCGTGGAGCCGGCAAAGGGGCTGGTGGAAGCGATACGTACCGAGACCGAAGGCAATCCATTTTTCGTCATCGAAACCGTCCGCTTACTGGCGTCGGAGGGGCGGTTGGACGGGGACCCCCGAAGGTCATGGAGCTTGACCATCCCGCAGGGGGTCAAAGAGGTGATTGGGCGCCGCCTGGATGCCCTGTCGGCCGATTGCAA
>DATLGP010000009.1:0-3980 GCA_035540395.1 Actinomycetota bacterium | reverse complement strand
CAGCCCGTGCCCCAGCTCGTGGGCCAGGGTCAGCACCGACCGCCGCTCGCCGGTGTAGCTCATGAGGACGTAGGGGTGGGCGCCGGGGATGGTCGTCATGCAGAAGGCGCCGGTCATCTTGGTCGGAGCCTGAGCGGCGTGAATCCACTTGCGCTCGAAGAAGTCGCCGATGATCTTGCCCGCGTCGGGTGAGAACGAGCTGTAGGCGTCCAGCACCACATCCTTGGCCTGATCCCACGAGACGAACGTGGGATCGTCGCTGATCGGGGCCATCCGGTCGTAATCGGCCAGCTTGTCCAGGCCGAGCAGCTTGGCCTTCAAGGCGTAGTACCGCCTGGGTATGTCGTAACGCTTGGTGACCGCGTCGACCAGGGCGTTGACCGCCTCGTCCGATGCCTCGTTGTACAGATTCATCGATGACAGCCAGTTCGGGTAACCGTGCAGGCGATCGTTGGTGGCGTGGTCCAAAAGAACGGTGTTGAGGATGAAGTTGCGGGTACGAAGGCCGGGCTTCAGTGCCTCGGTGATGGCCTCCGCCGCCCGCCGGCGCAGGTCACGGTCGGGCTGCTGCAACAGGGACATCGCCTGCTCCCAGACCAGTTCCTCGCCGTCGACGACCGGGCGGATCTCGGCGGTCAGCTCCTCGAAAAGGCGGGCCCAGGCACTTTCGCTGGTGGCCGCCTTCTCGGCAAGGATGCGCTCCTCGGGCTCCGAAAGCACGTACGGCTTGTAGCGTCGCTCTGCTGCCAGGTGGTGGCGGTACGGAGCAAGGTCGGGGTCGTTCAGCAACCGCTCTGCCCGTTCGTCGTCCACGGCTACCCATTCCAGCACGAAAAACAGGGTCTCCGAGGAGAGCACCGTGGACATCTCGAGCATTCGCTGGCGCAGGGCCCCCCGGGCAGGGTCGGCAGTGTCGGTGGCGTACCGCAGCATGGCGTAAATCGAGGGACGCATCAGGTCCGCGGTCAGTTTCTCGAGATCGGCGACGGCATTGCGCAACCCCACCGCGTTCAACTGCCCGACCTTGCCGTAGTACTTGTCCCGGAAGGTGCGGGCGGCGAGCTTTGCCGCATCGATGTCGGTGGCGAACTTGGGGTCCTCCGAGCCCTTGTAGATGTCGTCAAGGTTCCAGAAAACGTTCTCCGCGCCGGTCGTCCTGGTAGCAGTGCTCATGAGCGAACCCCTCAAAATTTTTCAGATTGGGATGTCAGTCTAAGGCTCCGGCCGGCAATTCACCCCTCGTCATGGGCCGGTCGGCAGTTCATACTGCCACTTGGAAGTAAATGGCGGCGGCCCCCAACGGAATCGGGAGGTTGACGATGAGTGGTGCAGAACCAACCAGGACCGTCAGCGACTCAAGAGTGATGCTGGCCCAGCACATGGGGATATCGGACTCCAACCTGGCTGGAGCGGTACACGGTGGAACCATCATGAAGCTGGTGGACACCGCGGGAGGACTTGCTGCAACCAAATTCAGCGGCAGTCCGGTGGTAACGGCAGCAATCGACGAGCTCAGCTTCCTTGAGCCGGTCAATTTGGGAGACCTGGTCACGGTCACCGCGTCGGTCAACGGTGTCGGAGACACGTCGATGGAGGTTGGGGTCAAGGTGGAGACCGAAAATGTGCTGACCGGCGAGGTGCGGCACACCTCAACCGCCTACCTTTTGTACGTGGCCCTCGACCCCGAGACCCGGCAGCCGGTCAGGGTCCCCCGTCTGGAGACCCAGACGCCTGAAGAAAGGCGAAGACAGCGCCAGGCCAGGGCACGTCGAAAGGCCCGAATTGCCCGGAGGGAGGCGTCGCTCGCCGCTCGGGCCGGGGCGGACGAGGCAGCCAGGCTGCGCCAGGAGGCGAAGGAGGCCCGCCGACAGGCCCGGATGGCTGCCAAGAAACGGGAGGCGGAAGCAAAAGCCGGGGGCGTCCCCGGGTCTGTAGACTCCTCCGCCGACGAATCCCCATCATCAACATCCGCAACCGCAATGCCTGCGTCCGAAACCGTCGACGACATCAGGCGGTGGAGGCCCAAGGCGCGTGATTCCGAGCCCGTCCTGGTCGGAGCCTCCGACTCATCCGAGCCGGCAACCGACCTCAGCAAATGGAGGAGGCGCAGCCAATAGTCCAAAGGGGCCGGAGGCCGCCCGATTCCGCCCGGTTGGGCGGCATGGGCAATAGTCCGGTTTCCGCAATCCAAGTCGGTTCAGTCGGAGATCGAGGAGGTTCGGTAATGATGCAGGACGTGGTTACAGACCTTACCCATTGGCCGCCCCGACGTGCAGAGGCCGCTCCCCCGCCCGAGCCCCCCAAAAAGAGCGCTCCGGCCGACTCCGAGCCGCCGGCGTCCAGCGGGCTGCGCTGGAGGAGCAAGGGCCGCTAGCGGCCCCGCACCAATGAGTCACCAATGAGCCCCCTCTCGGGGGCTCATTGGCTGCGTCAGTCTCCGATCGTCAGAGCAATCTTTCCGCGGACGCCTCCCGCCTGAAGGGCCCGGTGAGCTTCGCCGGCCTTCTCCAGCGGAAACGTCCCGTGCAGGGGAACCCCCAACGCTCCGGCGTCCACCTTCGCCACCAGGTCCCCGAGCTGCGCCCCATAGGGACGGACGAAAATGTAACCCGGCTTGAGGCCCCGCGCTTCTCCCTCCTCGCCGAGGTCGGGGGGGCCGAGGATCGAGCACAGCCGGCCTCCGTCCTTCATGACCGGCAGGCTGGCCTGGATTGCCTGCGGTCCTCCGGCCAGATCCATCACCGCATCCACCCCCTCGGGTGTTACCGCCTGCACCTGGCGGACTATGTCCCCCGTCCGGTCGATAGGCGTTGCCCCCAGCGACTGTATGTACTCGCCGTTCTCCGGACTGCCGGTAGCCAGAACTACGGCGCCCATGTCGGCAAGAAGCTGAACCACAAACGATCCCACGCCTCCCGAGCCCCCATGAACCAGAACCGTCTCCCCCGAGATCACCTCCAGACGGTGAATCGCCTGTGCCGCCGTGAGCGACGCCAGGGGCATGGCGGCTGCGGCCACCAGGTCGATCGAGGTGGGAGCGAGGGCGGCCGACTCTTCGATCACAGCTACGTACTCGGCGTAGGTGCCGTGGCCTATGCAGAATTTTCTTGCGTAGGCGCAGATCTCGTCGCCCGGCTTGAATGAAGTGACCGCGGGACCTACCGCCTCAACCACTCCGGCCACGTCCCAACCGAGCACCAGCGGAAAATTGTGCGGGTACCGCTCCGTCATCCGGCCCTCGCGGATCTTCCAATCCGCCGGGTTGACGCCCGCGGCAACGGCTCGAACCAGGAGGATGTCGGGCCCCAGCAGCGGCCGGGGCAGGTCCATGATCTGGATGTTCTCCGGTCCTCCGAACTCGGTTATTGCCGCCGCTTTCATCTGTCTCCTCCGTTTCTCGGGCTTGCGGTTGGTATCTATCCGGCATGAGGGTCGTTGACACCTGAGTGAGGGCTCACGCACACTGAGCCGTGCGCCACGCCTCAGGAGTGGACGATGCGATCCGGCCCCCCCGAGCAGCCAGCAGAGGAGCACGACGTGAAACGGTCCAGGAAGAGAGCGAAGGGCGAAGCGGGCGAACCGGAAATCGATCCCCGCACCGAACAGGTGCTTAGGCAGGCACTGGAGCGGTCCGGCGCAACCGACCGGTCCGGCGTTCCCGCCAATCCGGCACCGGCGACTGCTGCGGAACCGGCGATTGCGGAGGTGGACCGGGGCACCTCCGGAAACCGCAGCAGGGCGGCCGCCGGGCCCAAGATCGGGTCGCTTGCCCCGGTGAGCGTGGACGATACCCACTTCCACCGGGATCCTGGGTCCACGCAGGAGTGGGAGGTGGAAGAGGAAGCTGATGAAGGCTCGGCCGCCGACACCTACAACCGGCTACGCGGCCTGATGGCGGATCTGCCCATCAGGGCGGGAACGGGCAAGGTGGAACAAAACCTCGAAGAAGTGGCTCTGGCCACACTCAACTACTACCGGTA
>DATLGP010000008.1:0-2211 GCA_035540395.1 Actinomycetota bacterium | reverse complement strand
ATGCCCGCATCGGCGACGGGAGGGTAGGGCTGAGCGAGCAGGAAGCGGCCAGCCGGGACCTCGTCGTGGGCGACGCCTTTGGAGGGCTCGCCGTGCCGTGGCACCTGACCACGCTCGAAACCGTCCAGGACATCCGGCGGGTTCTTCGTCCGGGCGGCATTTACGTAGTGAACGTCATCGACTACAACCCGCTGCACTTCGCCCGGGCTGAGGCCGCGACGGTCGCCGAGGTGTTTCCCCACGTCGCACTGATCACCCGGCCGGGCGTCCTGGACGGCCGGGGAGGAGACAACCTGGTCCTGGTCGGATCCGAGCAGCCCCTGCCCATCGAAGCCATCGAAGCGCAGCTTGGGGAGCGGGTCCCCGAATACACGCTGATAGCGGGCGGGCAGTATCGGGACTTCGCCGGGGATGCCCGGATACTGACCGACGACTATGCCCCGGTGGACCAGCTGGTGACCGTCTACAGCCATTCGGATTAGCGACCGGATCAGCCGCTTCGGAAGGTCGGAGAGCTATTCGGTCTTGGAGAAGAGGAAGCAGGCGACGGTGAGCAGCACCAGGCCGGTCACCAGAACGATGGCGACGCTCAGCCAGACCGGCACCAGCCAGCCGAACCACGTGATACCGCCGACCAGCGCTCCGCCGGTGGCTCCCGGCGGCAAGAAGCTGAAGAACAGGGTGCGGGTGGCGTCGACACCATAGCTAAGTGGATTGAGCTTGGTGACAATCGCCAGCCACACCGGGATGTTGCCTCCGATCGGAAACAGCGAGCCGGATAGGAACATCAGTGGGGTGAGCAGCAGCTGCATGACCGGCATCACGGTCTGCACCGACTGGACCCGCACCGCCAGCACCAGCCCGAAGGCGGTGACCGTGAACGCGACCAGGAATGTGAGCACCACGCCGCCGGCCAGAAGCATCGGGTGATACGGGATGTGGGCCAGTCCGGCGAGCGTAAGGATCATGATGCCCTGGAAGGTTGCAATGGTGGCGCTGCCCAGGCACTTGCCGATCACTATGCTGCTTCGTCGAACCGGCGCCACGAGCATTTCGCGCAGAAATCCGAACTCGCGGTCCCAGACGATGGAGATGGCAGAGAAGACTGCGGTGAACATCACGCCGGTGATCAGCACCCCCGGAAACAGGAAGGTGGAGTAATCCGTCCCTCCGGTGGTAGGGACCACGGCGGCAAGCCCCTTGCCCAGGACAAACAGGAACAGCAGCGGCTGCATGAGGCTGGAGAAGATGCGCGCCCGCTCGTTGCGGAAGCGGATCAGGTCCCGCTTCCACACCACCTTTATTGCCCTCACCTCATGCCAGACCCCTTGAGAAGGCGCGAGGACCGGCGCTACCTGTAGCTCGGGCACCGGGGAGGTGGCGGTCATCGCCGCATCCTCGACCATGGCCCGGGAGGAAGGGACCGAGCCGGCGCGTCATCGATCCGATTGCCGGTATAGGCGAGGAAAACGTCGTCCAGAGTGGGCTTGGTGACGGTCACCGACTGTACCGTCAGCCCCAGCTCGAACAGGCGGGGCACGAATCCCTCGCCGTCATCGGTGAAAACATCGACGCCGAGATCGGTGACTATCACCTTGGCGTCCAGACCGCCGGCGATGATCTCCCCCGCGGCCGCGTCGTCCCCGGTGCGGACACGCACCCGATCCTGCCCGACGCTTGCCTTCAGGCCGGCCGGCGTGCCCTGGACGACAATCTCACCCTGGTCGATGATCGCGATCCGGTCGCACCGCTCCGCCTCGTCCATGTAATGGGTAGTGAGGAACACCGTGATGCTCTCCTGGACCCGGAGCTGGTCGACGTACTTCCACAGGGTGACCCGGGACTGGGGGTCCAGTCCGATGGTCGGCTCGTCCAGGAACAGGACCCGGGGTGAGTGCAGCAGCCCCCGGCCGATCTCCAGCCGGCGCTTCATGCCGCCCGAAAAGGTGGCCACCCGGTCGTTGCGCCGGTCGGTCAAACCCACGATGTCCAGGACCGCGTCCAGGCGCTCGAGAATGAGCGTCCGGGGCATCCCGTAGATCTCGGCATGAAACCGCAGGTTCTGCTCGGCGGTCAGGTACTCGTCCAGCGTCGGCTCCTGAAAGACCAGACCTATGTGCCGTCGAACCTCGGTGCGTTGCTTGACCACATCGAAGCCGGCAACCGCCGCCGTGCCCGCCGTCGGCCGCACCAGGGTGCAGAGAATCTTGA
>DATLGP010000007.1:0-7206 GCA_035540395.1 Actinomycetota bacterium | reverse complement strand
TATGCATGCTGCCCGCGCGATGGCGAACCTTTGATCTCCACGCTGGAGTTTAGCGGGGCGGAGTTCGTCTGTGTCGTGTGCGGCCAGACCTACGGGTACCTCGCACCAACGGCGAAACCGGCCACTCCCGAGCGAGAGGCTAGGCATGGGGAACTGAAGGAGCGGTACGACGCCGAGCGCGCTGAGCGCCAGATAAGGGAGGGGCGGGCATGAAGGTCTGGGTCATCTTCGATATGCCCAACATCCAGTCCCGAAAGCAGGCCGAGGCGTTGATTCAGGCGGTGGTGATCAAGCCGCTCAAGGTCTGCGGTGGAACGATCGAGGCCGAGGTACTGCCGCCGTCATGCTCGGCCGGTCTTCGGCCGATCGGGGGCCGCTCATGACGACAGACACAGTGAAGGTCCTCGGGGGCTCGCCCTACCAGACCGACGTCGACGAGAGCATGGCCAACGTTCTGATGGTGCCGATCGGATTCATAGAGCCGGCCGCCGACAACCCTCGGCGCGACGTCGGGGACGTAAAGGAGCTGGCCGAGTCGATCCGGGCCCAGGGGATCCTCCAACCGCTGGTCGTCTGCTACCAGGACCCCAGGGCGACCGGGGGGGCCCAGTACAAGCTGGTCATCGGCCACAGGCGTTTCGCTGCCGCTCAGGCTGCCGGGCTAACCCGAGTGCCTGTGCTTGTCCGCAGGTTCTCGGAGCAGGAGCGCATCGAGGCGATGATGGTCGAGAATCTCCAGCGCTCCGACCTGGCGCCCATCGAGGAGGCCTCGGCGTTCAAGACCCTCAGCGACATGGGCCTGAGCCAGCGGGCGATCGCCGAGCGGATCGGAAGGTCCCAGGCGCACATCTCTCGACGCCTTGCGCTGCTCGACCTCCCGGTGGAAGCGGTCGAGGCGCTTGATACCGGCCGTATCACCATCGAGGATGCGGTTGCACTGACAAAGCTCTCAGACATGCCGAAGCGCCAGGCTGCAGCCCTCAAAAGCGCCCAGGTGAACCGGTGGCAGTCCATTCCGGAAGCCGTAGCGGCCCAGCTGGAGGACCACAGGAGAGCCGAGGCGCGAGGTAAGGCGCTCCAGCAACTGAAGGCCGCCGGCGTCAAGGTGGTGGAGGAGGGCCCGCAGTACGGGGGGAAGCCTCGCTGGCTGACCGGTCAGGAACAACGAGTCTGGGGTTACACGGTAGAGCTCGAGGTGAGCGCTCACGCCGGCGAGCCCTGCCACAGAGCGCACATCGACCAGGAAGGAGGCATTCGCTATCTTTGCTCGGATCCGAGCCGACACGCCGCGAAGGGTGCCAGCGACCTGAAGGTGCCGAAGGAGGCCTCCTCATCTGATCCTGCCGCCGCGGCAAAGGCTCGCAAGGAGCAGCGGGAACAGGCGGAGCTAGCGAAGCGACGGGTGGAGTTCCTGTCTCAGCAGCTCAACGGCCCGGTGGTCGTCGAGGACCTTTTTGCTCGAGCAGTTCCGGCAATGCTGGGAGCAGTCTGGGCTCAGGTGCTGAAGAAGGCTTGCGTACTTCTGGGGACCACGGTCGCCACAGATCAGGAGACGAACCGTCAGACGTTAGGCGCTCATGCACGGCACCACCCGGCCGAGACACTTCTCGCCGTCGCAGTGGCGCAGTCCGAGGAATGGATCGGCCCATGGCCGAGCGCCAAGGAGAAAACCCGGGATTACTTCAACTGGCTCCAGGGTCGGGGCTACGAGCTGAGCCCGCTTGAGCTCAAGCTGGCCGGCCTCGACGAGAAGCCGGCGACGCCCTTGGAGGTCAACAACCTGTCGGCGGATGACCCGCTGGCCCCGATCGCCGATTGGGACGACGACGTCCAGGAGGAAGAGGAGGTGGCAGGGTGAAGGTTAGACAGCTGATTCCGGGTGACGTGATCCTAGATCCGACCGGCGGCCCCTCCGCCACGTTCGTTGCTCAGACGCGACACCCGTTGTGGACCCACCTTCAGCTCGTCGTTTGGCGTAAGGGTCCAGACTGGTATCTCGACGCCTTAGACGCTCATCAAGATGTCGGAGACCCGGAGCCGATGGACCTGGTGTCGAGGCTGGAGGCGCTTCGGTTCGCCCTCCTGGGCGACGAAAGGAGTCGAACGTGACGAAAGAGTCGACCCGTGATCCGGCTGGTGTGAGGCTGGCCATTGCCTTCCTGGCGCTCGGCGTAGCGGGCAGCTTTCTGGCCTGGCAGTTCTCCGCATGGTGGCTGATCTTGTCGATCCCCTTCTCAGCCCTTGGCGTCCTCGGACTCGGCGTCGAGCTGGGTAAGCCAAGGAGATGAGCCGCTCGGAACCATGGGTACTGGCTCCGGACCCTTGTCCTTGGTGCCGCTTGACCGACAGGCACTGGCACCGGGTGGCGGGCTGGACCGACGACGACACCCCCAACGTCACGATCGGCATGAGGGTGTTCGAGCCGGTGGAGCCCTTCGCCGCCTTGGGGACCGAAGAGAGCGTCACCCCGTGGTACCACTCCGATCCGGACTGGCGGGAGCTCAACCGTATCCGGCTCGCCGCCGAAGACCTGATCAGTCGAGGGCAGGCCTTGACCAACCGTAGGTTCGGGAAGCGCAAGGGGAGGCGTGCGATCAAGGAGGCCCAACTGACGGCGGCAGCCTGCATGGTTGAAATGCAGAAGATCCAAGGACGAGGACGTCGCGATGATGAGGTAGACCAAGCGCCGAAGCGGGCCGACTAGCGCCCGGCATTTCCTGCCAAGGGACCGGGCGCTGTCTCTACTTGCGGGGGCAGTAGCGTCGGCTTAGGGAAGTACTGGAAGATTACAGGGCTTGAATCTCAAGGGGAAGAGGGAAGCAAGAGACGATGAACGACCAGCCCTTTTTGTTGCTCTACGTAGGCTGCATTGAATGCCAACGAGGAGGAGAGTCCGGGCCACTCGGGCTGTTCTCTGATGAGGCCGCAGCCCGTACCGCTGCGGCAGCGCAGGTCGGGGAAGATCCTCTCTGGGTTTCGTACCTCGGGGATTATCCCGACGACCCAATTGGGTCGCTGTGCGACCGGCCGACCTCCTTGGTTGTTCGGTCTAACCATGGAGACTGCGAGTACCAGATCCACGATCTACGCTTACTAGCTCCAATCGATTGACGCAATGTGGAGATGTTGTGGAGAAGGAGTGTGTTTGGAAAGACTGCGGTGCGGTTGCAGCTGGCGACCGGTTCATTGACGTCGGCGAACGGCTAGGTCCCGACACGTTCGTCTTGCCAGAGGCGAGACTCCTTCGGGTTGTGCTGTGCTCCGAGCACCTTGCCTTGGTGGACGGTTTGGCTGGTAAGACGAACGGGGCCAACTTCGGCCCGGGGGAAGGGGGGAGCAAATCTCTGAGCTAACGGCGCTCCCACTCCTCCGGCAGTCCTGCGCATGCGCGGACGAGTTTTTCGGCTTTTTTGCACAGGGCCCCGGTGACCGGGCGGCGACCCTGGAGCCATGCCCAACCGCCCAGCTCGCTTCTGTGGAGAGCCCCAGTGCCCGGTACGGGTCCCGCCGCCGCACCGCTTCTGCCCTGAGCACCGTTCTTCGCACGTCCGCCGGCGCCTAGGACCCACACCCGCCTTCCGGATCTACGACTCCGCCCGCTGGCGCTACCTCAAGCAGCTGGTGATGCGGGAGGAGCCGTACTGCCGGCTCTGCAAGGTCAGCCCGACGACCGACGTAGACCACATCGTCGAGGCGCAGGACGGCGGCGCCCCCTTCGACCGCTCGAACCTGCAGGGCCTGTGCCGTCCCTGTCACGTCCGCAAGACCCGCCTTGTGGCTGCACAGAGGAGCTCGGCGTGACTGGCGCACGAGGGCCCGTCTCCAAGAACGCCAACGTCCGGATCCTGCACGGGGACCGCAAGGATCGCCAGGAGCAGTCCCGGCCAAAGCTCCCGTTCGAGGAGCCGGAGTTTCCCGAGTACCTCGGGGACCCCGGCAGAGTGGTCTGGGACCAGCTGATGATCGACCTGCGCAAGCTGAAGAGCCTCGCCAGCTGCGACTCCGCAGCGCTGGGCGCCTATGTCGAGGCGGTCTTGATCAACCAGGCCTCGGCCAAAGAGATCAACGAGAAGGGCGTGATGATCAAGGGCTACCGGGGGACGCGAGTGAAGAATCCGGCCCTGACACCCTGGCGAGACTCTGCAGACAAGATCCGGGCCTTCGCGCGGGAGTTTGGGCTGACGCCGGCGGCCCGGTCGGGCATCCAGCTCCCCGAGGAGGACCCTGGCGATGGGAAGGACCCCACCCGCTTCTTCGGGTAGACCAAAACGGGATCGTCTACCCCCGAAATCCACACCCGTTTGCCGGTACGTCTTCGACGAGCTCCGGTGCAACAAGCGAGGCGACCACTACTGCCGGCCCCGGGCCGAGCAGTGCCGGCGTTTCTTCGAGGAGGTCCTGGTCCATACCAAGGGCCGGTTCGCCCGGACCGCCTTCGTTCTCGCCGGCTGGCAGTGGCGCGACATCATCTCGCCGGCGTTCGGCTCTGTTCGATGGTCGAAGGAGCTGCGCCGCTACGTCCGGCAGTACCGCACGGTCTGGATCGAGATCGCCCGCAAGAACGGCAAGTCCGAGCTGCTCGCCGCGGTGGCGCTCTACATGCTCATCGCCGACGCCGAAGAGTCGGCCGAGATCTACGGCGCAGCCAAGAACCGGGACCAGGCGCGCAAGGTATGGGACGTTGCCGAGCGGATGGTGAGGCTGTCACCCCCCCTTGCCAAGCAGCTGAAGCTGGGCAAGATCAAGGTCAACCGGCAGGAAAAGAAGATTATCTACGAGCCGACGGGCTCGTACTACCAGGTGGTAACGGCAGACGCCGCCGGCGAGCTCGGGCACAACCCGCACTGCGTCGTGTTCGACGAGGTCCTGACCCAGCCGGGCCCGGATCTGTGGGAAGCGTTCTCGACCGCCATGGACACCCGGGAGCAGCCGATGATGTGGGCAGCCACCACCTCCGGCAAGACGAACACCTTCGCCGCCGGCGAGCACGCCTATTCGGTGAAGGTAGCGGCCAACCCACGCCTCGACCCGTCCCGGCTGGCCTACATCTGCAGCGTCCCCCAGAACGCCAACGTCTGGCTGGAGCGCAACTGGAAAAAGGCGAACCCGGCGCTCGGGCAGTTCAAGTCGATCGAGGGAATGCGGACCCAGGCCAAGGAGGCCCGCAACGATCCCCGCAAAGAAAGCGCCTTCCGGCAGTTCCACTGCAACCAGTGGGGCCACGAGGAGGAGCTGTGGATTCCGCCCGACCGCTACGACGCCTCCGCCGGGATGGTCGTCGAGGAGAAGCTGGTCGGCAAGCTCTGCTACGGAGCTCTGCACCTCGCCGCTTCCACCGACATCACCGCCATGGTGCTGACATTCCCCGAAGGGGAGGGATACGAGGTCGTGGCCCGATTCTGGGTGCCGGAGGCCCGCCTCGAGGATCTCCGGCGGCGAACCGAGGGCGAATCAGACGTCTGGGTACGGGAGGGCCGGCTGGCCGTCACCCCGGGCGACATGATCGATTACGACGAGATCTCTGCCGAGATCCATCGGCTGCGTGACGCCTTCAACTTCGAGCATGCTGCCTACCACCGGTGGGGTATGGCGCAGCTGGCTACCGAGCTCGAGGAGGAGGGGCTTGAGGTGACGCCCATGGCGACAACCATGACCTCGCTGTCCGGGCCCACCAAGGACCTCGAGCGCCTGGTCTACGCCGGCGCCTGGCATCACGGGGGGCATCCGGTGCTGCGGTGGATGTTCGCAAACGTGGGCATCCGGAAGGACTCGGACCAAAACATCAAGATCGACCCGAAGCTGTCGAAGGACAACGTCTCGGGCGCGATCGCGTCAGCGATGAGCCTGGCCCTGATGCAGCGCCTCGAGGAGGACGTCGTCGACCCCGTGATCATCGTCGGCGGCGGCCGGCACGAGTGACCCCGCCCGTAACCTGACGCTCGTGGAATGGCCCGAAGTGGTCCTGCTCCTCGGCCTCAGCCTCATCGTTCTTCGCTTCCTGGAGACGCTGCTCGGCCAGGAGGGGCCGGAGCCGGCCGAGACGATACAGCCGGTATCAGACGCCGAGTGGCTGGCCGGCAAGCTTGCCGAACGCGTCGTGGTGCACACCAAAGACGGGCACTCGATCCGCGGCAACCTGCGGGAGGCCTCTGCCGCCGGCGTCCTGCTGTCCCAGCCCCAGCTGCTCGGCGAAGGTCTGCCGGAGGCGATCGAGGGCGAGGTTCCCATTCCCGCCCACAACATATCGTTCGTCCAGCGCCTGGCGGTGAGTGAATGACCACGGTCCAGACGCCCAGCGGCCTGCGGACCATCACCCGGCAGAGCCCCCTCGGCTCCGAGAGCCCGGTGCGAACCGTCGGCAACGCCGGCCGGGTCCCGCTGCTGCGCGGGGACCTGGTGGGCACCTACGAGGCGATGTACAAAAACCAGCTTTGGGTCTGGGTGCTGGTGAACAAGATCATGCGCGGAATATCGCGTCTGCCCTGGAAGACCTTCGAGTACTTGGACGACGAGCGCCAGCAGGTGCAGCGGGTGCGCGTGCATCCCCTGACCGACCTGATAAACAACCCGTGGCCGCGCGCAGGTGCCTGGCACCTTAAAGAGGCGATCTCCGGAGGCCTGCTGATCCACGGCAACTCGGTCTTCTACAAGTACCGTTCGGGCCCGGGCGCCCCTCCCTCGCAGCTGTGGGCCTTGCCCTGGCGCAACGTCGACGTGGTGCACGACAACTTCGTTGCGCTCTACTACGTGTTCCGCGGGGTCCACGACCGGATCGCCCTGCTGCCCGAGGACGTAGTCCACTTCCGGCTGTGGGGCGGCGGAGGCCCGATCGGCATCTCGCCCCTCGAGCCGCTCCGGCGAACCCTGGCTCTCGAGGACGCCGCCCAGGAGTACTCCGCGCGCTACATGGACAACTCGGCTACCCCCTCGGCGCTGTTCCACACCGACAAGAACATCAAAAAGGAGTCGGCGGATCGGCTGCGCACGGAGCTCGAGCGGCTCTACGGGGGCCTGCAGAACGCGGGCCGCTTCGCCGTACTGGGAGACGGTTTCCAGGTCACCCCGCTGCAGCACAACCTCGTCGACACCGACCTCATCCGCCAGCGACAGCTGAACCGGGAGGAGGTGGCGGCCGCCTACGACGTCGCCCCGCCGATTGTCGGCATCCTCGACCGGGCCACCTTCAACAACGTCGAGGAGCTGCAC
>DATLGP010000006.1:0-2240 GCA_035540395.1 Actinomycetota bacterium | reverse complement strand
CTTTTCAGCCGGCCCTCTTCGTACAGCTCCACGTCGATAAGTGAGATGGTGGCGCCGAACTTGCTCAGACGAGAAAGCTTCTCCGCAGCAAACCGCTCGAGTGAATCCGAAATGTGGTTGTGCTTACCGTGGACCTTGATTTCCATAGGAAGAACTCCTGTAGTTGGCGTTGCATTTCCTCAGAAACAACGAGAAATCACGCCCCGGCGGAGGCCGGCATACCGGAGTTGGCTCTGCGTTCTGGCTGACCTGGTCTTTGACCCCACACCCGCCTGCCGAGGCCTCGCACGGCCGGTGCTTCCGGCTTAGCAGCGCTCCGGCCCGAAATAAGCCGGCTCGCTCAAGCACTGCTGGAGCACCGTGGTGCCGTGCTTCGCACCTTCTCCCGGCGCCCGGGCGTTTCCCGGGTTCCGGGGCAGGACTTACCTCTAAACCGCACCATGCTCAGCAACCAATCGTTGCCTTAAGTGGATCCTTTCGCCTGCGACTAGCTTGGATTAAGAACTCCTTTCGAAGCTCCGCAACCACAGACCCAGAAGGCAGTGCCAAGCTTTGATTATAGATCCGCAGGGGCGAGGGCGAAAGACCTTGCGGCGCTGAGGGCCACCACCCGGGTGGCTCCCGCCGCCTTCAGCGCCCGGGCGGCCTCCGAGGCGGTGGACCCGGTCGTGAAGACATCGTCCACCACCAGCACCTGGTCGGGCGGGCAGATGGTGGCCCGGAAGGCGCCGGCCAGGTTGGTCCGCCGTGCCTTCGGATCCAGCTTCATCTGCGGAGAGGTGCGCCGGACCCGGACAATCATCGGGTAGGCGGGCAACCCGAGCTGTTCGGCCACCAGGCCGGCCAGAACCCGGCCGTGATCGATGCCGGTGCTGCGCAGCCGGTCCGGGCTGGGCGATACCCAGGTGACGGCCTCCGTCTCCCCGGCCTGCGGGACCAGCTCACCGATCAGCTCGGCCAGCGGCCGGGCCAGCGAACGGCAGCCTGAGTACTTGAAGCGGTGGACCGCCGTGCGGACCACCGGCCCAAAGCTCACGGCCTGGCGGGCCAGATCGAAATGCAGCCGGCGCCCCCGACAGTCGACGCAGCTCGCCACCTGCCTTTGGGCGGGCCGGCCGCAACACCGGCAGACCTGCGGACCGATTCGCTCGAGGCGATCGAAGCACGTCCGGCAAAGTCCGCCCCGGGCAGCCCGGCCGCAGCCGGCACACCTTTCCGGACAGAGCAGGTCTGGCAAACCCAACATTCCCCTGATGATAAAAAGCACCGCCGACAGATTTTTTCAGGCCTCACGGCTCGCAGCCCTCGGCTCCCCGGCGAAAGCCGGATAGCCTGATTTCCATGGATGCGGCCGGCCCGGAGGGCAACGCGATTGTGGTCGACGGGCTGCGCAAGTCCTACGGCGCCCTGGTAGCGGTGGACGGCATCTCGTTCGAAGTGAGACAAGGCGAGTTCTTCGGAATCCTGGGACCCAACGGCGCCGGCAAGACCACCACCATGGAGATGGTCGAGGGGCTTCGCCGGCCCGACGCCGGCACGGTACGAATCCTCGGTGAGTCGCCCTGGCCGCGCAACTTCGGGCTTCTTCGGCGCATCGGAATCCAGCTCCAGGCGTCCGCGTTCTTCGACAAGCTCACGGCCGTCGAACAGCTGCAAACCTTTGCGTCGCTATACGGGGCCGACCGTAAGGCGGCCAGGGAGATGCTGGAGCTGGTGGGTCTCGGCGAGAAGGCGAACACCCGGGAGGACCGTCTGTCGGGCGGACAGCGCCAGCGCCTGTCGATTGCCTGCGCCCTGGTGCATGGCCCGGACGTGGTGTTCCTGGACGAGCCCACGTCTGGGTTGGATCCCCAGGCCCGGCGGAACCTGTGGGACGTTTTGGCGTCCATACGGGCCCGGGGCAAGACCATCGTCTACACCACACACTACCTGGAGGAGGCCGAGCAGCTGTGCGACCGGGTGGCCATCATGGAATCGGGCCGGCTCCTGGCGGTCGACACCCCCGCCGACCTGGTTGCCGGCCTGGACGCCCCCACCCGCGTTCTGCTGAAGGCGGGTGTGATCCCGGTTGACACGGCTCGGGCAATTGCCGGTGTCGACGGCGCTGCGGAGGAGGGCGGCCTGCTGACGATCACCACCAGCAGCCCAGGGACGGTGCTGGCGCACCTGGCCGAGACCACGCCGCTGGACACGCTGCAAGTCCGCACCACTACCTTGGAGGACGTCTTTTTGCACCTGAC
>DATLGP010000005.1:0-2426 GCA_035540395.1 Actinomycetota bacterium | reverse complement strand
TCGCCTATCGGGACGCCGACGCCGTTGCCACGCTGGACCGGATTGCAGATGCCTTTTTGACCCACAACCGGGATATCCACATGCGGTGCGACGACTCGGTGGTCCGGGTGGTCGACGGGCCCGCCGGACCAAGGGAGCAGCCGATACGTCGGGCTCGGGGTTACGCACCGGAGCCCATCGCGATCATGCCCGCGTTTCGCTTCCCGGTTCTGGCGGCCGGGCCCGAGCTGAAGCATACCTTCTGTATTGGTTCCGGCGGCCGGGCGATCATCTCCCACCACCTCGGGGACCTGGAGAACTGGGAGACCATGAGCTCCTTTTTGGAAGGGGTGGAGCACTACCAGAGGGTCTTCGAAGTTCGCCCCCGAATCGTCGCCCACGACCTCCACCCCGAATACCTGGTGACGAAGTGGGCCAAGGGCCTGGAGGACGTGGAGTTGGAGGGCGTCCAGCACCACCACGCGCACATCGCATCCTGTCTGGCCGACAACGCCCGGTCGGATCGGGTGGTCGGACTGGCGTTGGACGGTACGGGGTACGGTGACGACGGCAATCTGTGGGGATGCGAGGTGCTGGTCTGCGACCTGGCCGGCTACGAGAGGGTTGCCCACCTGGAGTACGTCCCGATGCCCGGCGGAGCGGCCGCCATCCGGGAGCCGTGGAGGATGGCTGCGATTTACCTGCAGGCCGCATTCGGCTCTGGTGCCGCCCAGCTCGACCTGGAGTTTGTCCACCGGACCGCCTCGCGCTGGTCCCCGGTCCTGAAAATGGCGGCCGGCGGACTTAACTCCCCGCTGACCTCCAGCGCCGGGCGCCTGTTCGATGCCGCCGCCGCCCTCGCCGGGTTGGCCGGCACGGTCAGCTACGAAGGCCAGGCGGCAATCGAGCTGGAGCAGATGGCCGACCCCTCGGTGGAGCGGGCGTATCCGTGCTCGGTAGTGGAAGGCCGGATCAAAGGCGTGGACCTCGTGGGTGCCCTCGCCACCGATCTGTTGGAGGGCCGTCCGCCGGCCGAGGTCGCCTCCGCCTTTCACAACGGACTGGCTTCGGCGCTGGTCGGACAGGCGCGCCGCGCTGCCGCCGATCACGGCTTGCGCACCGTCGCCCTGTCGGGCGGGACCTTTCAGAATCAGCTGCTGGCCGCCCGTGTGGCTACAAGCCTGGAGAAAGGAGGCCTGGAGGTCCTGACCCATCGCCGGGTGCCTCCCAACGATGGAGGAATCTCGTTGGGCCAGGCGGTCGTTGCCAACGCCCGGCGGTCCTGAGCCGGCTACTCTTCGGCTTTGTTTAGGGTGAGCGCGGTGGTAAGCTAACCCTCCTGAAGACAGCCAGAGCACCGCTACGGCGTTGCTCGTTTCCAAAAGACAGGGAGTCGGCCCATGTGTCTTGCTATCCCAGGTCAGATCCTCGAGTTCATCGACCCCGTAAACAACATTGCCAAGGTCGATGTCGGAGGGGTTAGACGCAACGTCAACGTCGGTCTGTTGGCGAAGGAGGAGGGAGGGATCCATCTTGGCGACTGGGTCCTGATCCACGTCGGATTCGCCCTTTCCAAGGTAGATGAAGAGGAAGCCGCCGCCACCCTGAAGCTGTTGAGGGGTCTGGGCGAAGCTTTCGAAGACGAAATAGAACAGCTCAAGACCAGCAACATCACATGAAAGAGGCCGCAGGCCGGCAGCCTGGCGTGCTGGGCCAGCCGCTGCAGATTCTCGACCGGGGTTCCTATTCGGTGGCCTGCTCGGTGGTCGAGGGCTGCCTTACGTGCGGTGATGTCGCGGTCGAGGTCAAGGTTTTGGAAGTCGACGGCTTCGACGCCGTCTGTGAGGACCCACATGGGCAGGTTGGCCGGGTTGGGGTCGACCTGGTGATGCCCGTGGAGGTCGGAAACCGTCTACTGGTGCACGCCGGAGTGGCGATAAGCCGCCTTAAGGAGTCTTGAATGAAGTACGTCGACGAGTTCAGGGACGCGGAACTGGCCAGGGCGCTCGGGGTACAGATCGCAGCGCTGACCGAGCCGGGCCGTCACTACAAGATCATGGAGGTTTGCGGCGGCCACACCCACACCATCTACAAGCACGGCATTGAGGCCCATTTGCCCGAGAACGTCGAGCTGGTGCACGGTCCGGGGTGCCCCGTCTGTGTGATTCCGATGGGACGGGTGGACGACGGCATCGCCATCGCCCGCAACCCCGAGGTCATCTTCACCTGCTTCGGCGACATGATGCGGGTCCCAGGCGGCAGCGGGAGCTTCCTGGACGCCAAGGCCGAGGGCGCCGACATCCGGTTCGTGTATTCGCCGCTCGACGCCTTGAAGCTCGCAGTGGCGAACCCCGAACGTGAGGTCGTTTTCTATGCCATCGGATTCGAGACCACCGCTCCGTCGACTGCGCTGACCCTGATGCGGGCCAAGGCGGAAGGAATCCTGT
>DATLGP010000004.1:0-2158 GCA_035540395.1 Actinomycetota bacterium | reverse complement strand
ATTACTGCGAGATAGTTCTGCGGCGATGCTGCCACTATTTCACCTCCGGGTGAGGGGGAAGTTTGACTCTCGACCAAAGGTTCACTGAGAGTTACCCTAAACCACTAGTTGAATCGATTGACAGCAATATATGCGCGGGCGCATACAGGGTCAACAACAGTTCGCGAAGTACACGCGTGTAGTTTGCCCGTGGGGATTCGGTCTTAATCCTCCCGGATACCACCGCCCCCGGCGCAGCCGTGCCGCTTCACGCCCTGAGACGGTCTTCGACCCAGCGTTCCGCCGTCTCGGTCAGCTGGACCTTCTCGTGCTCCCGTCCGTCCATCAGCAGGCCCTGGCGCCTGGCGGCTGCGATGGGTACTCCGGGATTGGAATGCCGGTAGCGCAGCGAGGCAAAGGCTTCTGCCAGGTCGCGGCGTCGGAAGCCGCCGTTCAGGCCGGTGTGCCTCTCCAGGTAGTACCCCACGGCCAGGACATGCTCCAGGCCACCCGACGGGGAGACCGTCCGCACATGTTCGGCGAGCGAGGGGGGTTTGGAGGCCTTCCCGGCAGGTTTTCGGGGGGAGACCGCCGGGCCGGCACCTGCCGGCGGCTCCTCAGAATCGCGCTCCAGCAGCGGTTTCAGCTCTTCGAACTTCAAGTCCACCCACGGCTTGTCGAACGAGCTGATCTCTACCTCAAAATCGCCCCGGCGCAGCCTGATCTGATAAATGCCGCTTGGGTGCTTGGGATCTGCCGTGGGACTGCCTCCCGAGGTTTCCGACTGTCAGTTTACCTGTCGTAACGTCGTACTTAGAGGGTACTGCCCGCTCTGCATGCCTGACAAGGGCTGAAGTTATAAAGCGTAACAAGAACGTTATTAAGGGTAATGAGCAGCTTCGTTCTTGTCGAAACCTTTAAGGTCCACTTGAGGTCCTTTAAAGGGAACGGGTGGAAGGCCGGGAGGGCACTCTGACGTCGATGATTCCGGTCGTCGCCGGGCTGTCAGCCGAGCGTTGCAACAACGCGTCGGCGGCATGGTTTTTCGCCTGAATATCCTCGGCGGCCCCGTAGTAGATGACCGGGCCGCCGGACATCTCCAGCTGTATCTGGTCGATGGAGGCGGCGCGCACCGTGGATACCTCATCGCGGATGCCATCGGGAAGCGACCGGAGTATGCGGGCGGAATGGGTGAACTCGGGCGTGGTGATTACCGAACCGGGGGACAACACAGGCAGGGGCAGGTCCACCAGGTTCACCAGGTTTTCACTCCCCTGCTGCAGCACAAGCCCGCGGTCGTCCACCAGGTAGGGGCCCTGGTTCGTGTGCACCACCAGCGACGCCTTGCGCTCGTCGACCGAGATGCGCAGGGTCGACGGAAGGATCCTCTCCACCCGGGCCTGTCGCACCCACGGCAGCCGCTCCAGGCGCTCCCCCACCTCCCGGGTGGAGATCCCAACCAACTGGTCCCCGACCTTGACGCCGGTGGCTCGGATGACCTGGTCGGTGCTCACCCGGTCCTCGGAGTTTCCGGTCACCTCGAACCGCGCCAGTTGGAGTGAGCGCGAGCGGAGCGCCTCCTGGGCCCCCAGGTACAGCAGGGCCCCCACCACCAGGAGCGCCACCACCGGTAGGGCTCTCACGGCGACGGTGGCGACGTTCGGAGCCGCTCGGCGTTGCCGAAGAACCCGATGATCCGAACCTCGGGAACCAGGAGTATCCCCGTCGCCCGGTGGACCTCGGCCTGGACGAATGCCATCAGGTCGAAGATGTCCTGAGCCCGGGCGCCGGGGCGGGCGAAGAAAAAGTTTGCGTGCTTGGCTGAGACCTCGGCGCCTCCTATACGGTGGCCCTTGAGGCCCGCCGCTTCGATGAGTCCGCCGGCAGACTCGCCCGGCGGGTTGCGGAAGGTTGAGCCCGCGTTGGGTGCCTCGGACGGCTGGGTGTCGGACCGGTGCACCCGGTACTTCTCCATCTTGGCAGCAATCTCGGCGCCGTCCCCCGGCTGAAGCCGAAACAGCGCCGAACAAACCAGACTGCCCGCACCCACCGCGGTCCGCCGGTAGCCCATGTCCAGCTCATCGGGCGTGAGCGTCACGGTCCTCCCCTCCGACAGGTGGCAGATGCGCGCGGATTCCAGGACGTCGGAGAGGCTGGACCCGTGCGCGCCTGCGTTCAT
>DATLGP010000003.1:0-7846 GCA_035540395.1 Actinomycetota bacterium | reverse complement strand
GCCGGCGCCGGCGCCGGCAAGTCCCACCCCGGCTGCCAGCCCTGAGCCCTCGCCCACTCCAACCGTGTCGCCTGTGCCCGCCGAAACCCCGACGCCGTCCCAGGCAGCGTGCCTGCAGCCCTTATCCGTTGAATCGATGTCGATAGCTCCGGCTGCCGGGGCGCCGGGTACCACTGCATCGGTGGTGATCAACTGGGCGCCGTCGGCGGTGACCGACTGCGCCGGATCGGAGGCTCAGATCCGGGTGAACGGCGAACCTTCCAGCGACCCCATAGAGGTTGCCGACCAGTCACGGGTCGAGGTGGACATACCGGAAGATGTTTCGGGCGACATTCCGGTAAGCCTCGTCTCCCTGGGTCCGGACGGCCGGGTGCTGGCCAGCAGCCAGTTCACGGTGGAAGGAGATGCGGAGGACGATAACGGCGTCTCGGCCTGGCTGGTGGTTGCTGCAGGCCTGGTGGCAACCATGATGGCGTTGGCGGCCCAGCGTATGTACAGCCGTCGAAGGGCCCTGTACGGGCGTAAGTAGCCCGTTTCAGCGGTACAGTTTTGCTTATGGACAAGCCCCGCTACGCTATCGTGCGCCCGCCCGCCGACTCGTTCTTCCGGGCCGTCTCCAACCACAAGGACCGGGACAAGATCGACCCGGCCAAGGCCCGGCGGCAGCACGAGAACTACCGCTACGTCCTGGAGGACCTGGTGGGCAAGCTGGTTGAGCTCCCCCGGGAGGAGCTTTACCCCGACTCCTGCTTCACCCAGGACACGGCGGTGGTTATTGACGGCCATGCGCTTATTGCGCGGACCGGTATCCCGACCCGCCGCGGTGAGACAACATCCATCGCGAAGGCATTGAGGCCGATGGTGGAGACGATCAGCTCGGTCCCCCCGCCCGGCACGCTCGAGGGGGGCGACATCGTCGTGCTGGGCAAGCGACTGCTCGTGGGGCGCTCTCGCCGCACCAGCACCGCGGGAATCGACTCGTTGCAGCAGTGGGCCGAGCCGCTCGGCTACCAGGTGGTGCCGGTCGATGTGCCCAAGGGTGCGCTGCACCTTTCGACTGCGGTGTCGGTGATCAACGACGATCTGGTAATGGGACTACCTCAGCTCCTGGATCACGAGGCTTTCGACACCGTGAACACCCTGCCGGTGTGGGAAGGCCCGCTGGAGGCGTGCAATGTGCTGGTTATCGGGGACCACGTGATCGCTTCCGGGGAATACGAGGTTCACGACGAACTGGAGAAGGAGGGGATTACCCTGCACCGCCCCGACTTGCAGGAGTTCATCCGGGCCGATGCCGGCCCTACCTGCCTGGCGCTGCTGGTCAGGTAACCCGCCGTCTCGGTTCGGGCGAGCCGACGCCCTAGTCGGTGGCTCCGGCCTTGACCAGGTCGCGGCGAGGATCCGTACCGTCGTTCCTGGGATCCGACCCATCGCGGGAGATCACGGTCCGGATGGGGAACGGAATCTCTATGCCGACGTCACGGTAGCGGTCGTGGAGCCGCTTGACAAACTCGTGGCGCACCAGGTACTGGTCGGTGTGTTCCTTCACTCGCAGGATGACGTTGAAGTTGATGCTGAACTCGTCGAAGGTGTGAAAGCGTACGATCGGGTCGAAATCGGGAACGCCGCCTGACACCTCGGTCATTACCACACGCCCGACATCCTTGGTCACCGCCTCCACGAGATGAAGGTTGCTGGCGTAACTGACCCCGACCGGAATCAGCAGCGACATTTCGGCGGCAGGCTGGTAGTAATTGGTGAGAATCGCGGATGCCAGCCGGGAGTTGGGGACCACCACGATGTTGTTGCGAAGGTTGCGCAGCGACGTGTTACGCCAGTTGACGTCCTCCACATAACCCTCTTCGCCCGAGTCGAGCAGGACGTAGTCGCCGGGCAGCACTTTCTTGGATGCAATGACCTGGAGTCCGCCGAACAGGTTCGACAGCGTGTCCTGGAGGGCCAGGGCCACGGCAAGACCTCCAACTCCCAGGGCGGCAAGAAGGGGCCCCACGGCCACGCCGAGGGTCTGAAGCATGACCAGCAACCCGACGGCAAGGACAAAAACCTTGGCGATGTTGGAGAAGATCGATGTTGCGCCGGGCAGCCGCTCGTGCCGGGAGGCGGAAAATCCCACCCACCCGCCTGTCACGCGGGCGGCGGCCAGTGTTCCGACCAGGATCGCGACCGCCAGGAGCAGCTTGCCTACGATGTGATCGAGAGCGGTTTCGAACGGAAGAACTATTACCGCAGCGTAGATCCCTGCCAGCCCGAACCACGCGAGGATCCCCTTAGACATCGCCGACAGGACGACGTCGGCCCGGCTGCCCTCCATGGTGCTTCGCTTGGCGAGCCTGCGGACCAGCAAATGGCGGATCAGGAATCCCAAAAAGATCGAGCCCACCATCAACGCGATGGCAACCAGTATCGTCCTAGTGGTCAGGTCGTCGGCGCTCATGAGGGCTCCTTAAGATCTGAACAACTATTGCGGCGCGAAAATTCGCTCAGGACTGGTGCTATCAGGTTGGCGACGAAAATCGCAGAGAAGCCGATTGTGATAACCGGCTTGACTCCACCTTACCAAAGCCTCGTCCCACGTCAACGGTCGATCCGGTAATGCCGAAGGGGGACGACTGATCCGCAGGTGCTTTAATGGGGTGAGCCTGTTAAAGGCGCGTCGGACGGGTTCAGGAGGTTCTACTGGCCGAGAAGGGCAGGGCTGCCGAAGAAGCCCCCGAAGGGGCTGTGGACCGCAACGGCCAAAACACGGCCGGCGTAAGTAGCGGCAAACCGGCCAAACCGCGAACCACAGCCAAGACGGCGGCAAGGACCGCATCCAGGGTATCGCCGAAGCCCGCCCCCCTGCCCAACGGCGCTACGAGGATCATCCCCGACGAGGTGCTGGATCCCAAACCGCAGGGGGTCAAAGGCGTGTTTTATCGCTTTCGTCCCCAGTCCTCACCCGCTCCGGTCCCCAAAGAGATCCTCGACATCGTACGGACGGTGAAAGAGCACCACCCCAGGACGGACACCCGGGGACTGGTCAGGGCCTACGAGATCGCCCACCTGGTCCATGAGGGACAGCTGCGCAAGTCCGGAGAGGATTTCATCCAGCATCCCATCGGGGTAGCCCGCATCCTGGCCGAGCAGGGTATGGACGCCACTACGATAATCGCCGCCTTCCTTCACGACTCGGTGGAGGACACCTCGCTGGAACTGCAGGAGCTGCGTACGATCTTCGGGGACGAGGTGGCAGATATCATCGACGGCCTCACCAAGATCGACCGCATCAAGTACCGCAGCAAGGAGCAGGAGCGGGCCGAGAACCTCCGCAAGATGATCGTGGCGATGGCCAAGGACATGCGTGTGCTGATTATCAAGCTGGCCGACCGGCTTCACAACATGCGGACCATCGCCCCGCTGGCCGCCGATCGCCGGGAGATCATGGCCACCGAGACCCTGGAGATCTATTCGCCGCTGGCCAACCGCCTGGGCATGGCCGAGGTGCGCACCGAGCTGGAGGACCTGGCGTTCGCCACGCTGCAGCCCAAGGTCTACGACGAGATCGCCGCACTGGTCACCAAGCGCGCCCCCGCCCGGGAGGAGTACCTGGAGGATGTCATCGCCCAGGTGACCGACAAGATGCGTGACGTCCGCATCAGGGCAGATATAAGCGGCCGCCCCAAGACCCTGTATTCCATCTACGACAAGATGACCAACCGCGGCCGGGAGTTCGATGAGATCTTCGACCTGGTAGGCGTACGGGTGTTGGTGGACGACCTGAAGGACTGCTACGGGGCAGTCGGTGCCATCCACTCGCTGTGGAAGCCGATTCCGGGACGGTTCAAGGACTACATCGCGATGCCCAAGTTCAACCTGTACCAGTCGCTGCACACCACGGTGGTCGGGCCCCAGGGCAAGCCGCTGGAGATCCAGATCCGCACCCACGCCATGCACCGCACCGCCGAGAAGGGGGTGGCCGCCCACTGGGCCTACAAGGAGGACGCCGGCGGCCGGCGGTCGGAGGGGCAGGCGGCGTGGATGAAGCGGATGCTGGAGCTGCAGGACACAGAGGACGACGTCGAGTTTCTGGACACGCTGCGGCTGGACCTGTTCGCCGACGAGGTCTTTGTCTTCACCCCGAAGGGGGAGGTGATCGAGCTGCCGAAGGGGGCCACCTCGATCGACTTCGCCTACGCCATCCACACCGAGGTGGGTCACCACTGCACCGGCGCCCGGGTCGACGGCCGGCTGCAGCCGCTGTCCCACCAGCTGCAGTCGGGAGAAACCATCGAGGTGGTCACCTCCAAGACCGGGGGGCCGAGCCGCGACTGGCTGGACATCGTTGCCACCCCGAGGGCCCGGACGAAGATCAAGCAGTGGTTCACGGTCCAGCGCCGGGAGGAGGCGCTGGCCGAAGGAAAGGACTACCTGACCAAGTCCTTGCGCAAGGCCAGCCTGCCGGTTCAGAAGATGGTGGCCGACGGATCGCTGGAAGCGCTGGCGATTGAGATGAAGTACCCCAGCCTGGAGGCGCTCTACGTGGCCGTGGGGGAGGGAAGGATCTCGGGCAACACCGTGGTACGCCGGTATCTCAGGCTCCACCAGATACAGCCGGAGGCGGAGATGGTTGCTCCGACGCCGGTCAAGATGCGGGCCAAGCCCACGTCGGCGGTGCTGGTGGAGGGTAGCCCGGACATCTGGACCAACCTGGCCCGGTGCTGCATGCCGGTGCCCCTGGATTCGATCATGGGCTTCGTCACCCGGGGCAGGGGAGTGTCCGTTCACCGGACGGACTGCCCCAACGCCATCACCCTGGGCACGGGAGGCTCCCGGCTGGTGCCGGTGAAGTGGAACCCGCGGGTCTCGGGGTCGTTTTCGGTGGAGATCCAGATAGAGTCGTTGGACCGTCCGGGTTTGCTGCGCGACGTGACCGCAGCGGTGTCGGACACGGGAACCAACATCTTGAATGCCTCGATGAGTGTTAGCGCCGGGCACGCGATCATCAGGTTCATCTTCGAGGTCACCGCTCCCTCTCAGCTGCTCACCATCATCAACATGGTCAACCGGGTCGAGGGAGTCTACGAAGCCCGCCGGGTCACCCCCAGAGCAGTTCCCTCCTAGGTCCCGCGTGCGACTGGTCCTTCAGAGGGTTTCCTCCGCGTCGGTGATCGTTTGGGGCCAGTCGATCGCAGAGATCCGGCGAGGCATCCTGGTCCTTGCCGCCGCCGGCCACGACGACACGCCGGAGTCCGCGGCCAGGGCCGCCCGCAAGATAGCCGAGCTGCGCATCTTCGCCGACCTGGAGGGCAAGATGAACCAGTCGGCGCTGGACATCCGGGGCGAGATCCTGGTGGTGTCGCAGTTCACGCTGCTGGCCGACACGTCCAAGGGCCGCAGGCCGTCGTTTGTTAAGTCGGCGCCGGGTGAGGTTGCCGAGCCGCTGATCCAGGAGATGGCCGACCAGTTGAAAGCCCTGGGCCTGCGGGTCAAGCAGGGACGCTTCGGGTCCGACATGCAGGTGTCGCTGGTGAACGACGGCCCGGTGACGCTGATCCTGGACGTCTAGTGCCGGCTTCTCGAGTGGGTAGGGTGTAAGACCCGGACCGACCCCTTCTCGGGTCCCGGACCTCAAACCTACTTCGGAAGCCTCTCGTTATGGCAATTGAGCTGATCCTCCTGGGGGCCGCCGGGCTGCTGCTCCTCAGTGTCATCGCCAGCGGTGCGTGGAGCCGACTCGGCATCCCGTCGCTGTTGCTTTTCCTCGTGGTCGGAATGCTGGCGGGATCCGAGGGGCCGGGCGGCATCCACTTCGACGATGCCGGCGCGGCCCAGTCGCTGGGCGTGGTCGCCCTGGTGTTCATCCTGTTCTCGGGCGGTTTGGACACCGAATGGAAACAGGTGCGGCCGGTCCTGAAGGAAGGCATAGGTCTGTCGACCGTGGGGGTGCTGGTCACCGCGCTCCTGGTTGGAGGCTTCGCCCACCTGATCCTCGGATTCACGCTGGTCGAGGGGATCTTGCTGGGGGGCATCGTGTCCTCCACCGACGCGGCCGCCGTGTTCAGCATCTTTCGCTCGCTTGGCACCAAGCTGCGGGACCGGCTCACCTACCTGCTGGAGTTCGAGTCGGGGAGCAACGACCCGATGGCGGTGTTCCTGACGCTTGCCACCATTCAGCTGCTCATGCTCCCCGAGGCGTCACCGTGGATCCTGCTTTTGTTCTTCGTTCAGCAGATGCTATTCGGGGCGGTGGCCGGTTTTGCCTTCGGCCGGGTCACCGCGTTCCTCTTGAACCGGGTGCGGCTGGAGCACGACGGCCTCTACCCGGTGATGACCCTCAGCATGGTGCTCCTCGCCTATGCCGGAACCACGGCCGCCGGGGGGAACGGCTTCCTGGCGGTGTACATCGCCGGCATCGTTGTGAGCAACACCCGGACCGCCCACCGGGAGAGCGTGACCCGTTTTCACGACGGCATCGCGTGGCTGATGCAGATAGCGATGTTCCTTGCTCTGGGGCTGCTTGTGTTTCCCTCCGAGTTGGGCGGGGTGGTTGACGAGGGGCTTGCCGTGTCGGCGTTTCTCATCCTGGTGGCGCGACCGGTTGGTGTGTTCCTCACCTTGTTGCCAATGAGGGTTCCGGTCAGGGAGTGCCTGCTGATCTCGTGGGTCGGGCTGCGGGGAGCGGTGCCCATCATCCTCGCCACCTTCCCCCTGCTGGCGGGGATCACCCAGGCGGACTACATCTTCAACATCGTCTTCTTCATCGTCCTTACGTCGGCTCTGGCTCAGGGAACCACGCTTATCCGGGTCGCCCGGTGGCTCGGTTTGGAGGCGCCGGCCACCGACGTCCCGCCCAGCGAGGTCCGCCTGCTGCCGACCCAGGATGTCCTGGAGGTGAAGCTGGCGGAGAACTCGCAGGCAATTGGAAAACGCATCGTCGATCTCGAACTGCCCCCCGACCTTATCCTCGCCCTGGTCAGAAGGGGTGACCAGGCGATGATCCCCACCGGGACCACCAGGTTCCTGAACGGGGATCAGGTCATGCTGGTGGGCCAGCGCGAAACCATCGAAGCGGCTCTCGGCCTGTTTGCCGACGAGCGGCCGCACAGCGGCCGGGAAGACCCGGAGCCGCCGCAGGAGTGAGAACAAACCGGGGACGGCCGGCTAGTCTTCTGCTCCCTCGTCCCCGAACAGGTGCTCCAGATGTTCGACCGCGTCCGACGGCCCGATGAGGATCAGCCGGTCGCCGGCCTGCAGGATCGTCCGTCCCCGCGGCCGGTAGATCCACCGGCCCCGGCGGGAGAACGCCAGCGGGTTCATGCCCCTCAGATCGAGCTCGCCCAGCGACTTGTTCTCCACCGGCGCCAGCTCGTGAACGGTGACCCCCTGGACTACGTCTTCGGCGGCTCCCAGCGCCTCGGCGATCACCGGGTGCAGCTCTTCGTCCCGCTCGATCAGCCAAACCATTGCCTGCGCGGCATCCCCGATGTTCTCGGAAGCCACCGCCAGGTGAAGCAGACCCCGCAGCGCCGGGCGGTTGCGGGACTCCGCCGCGGCATCCAGCACCCAGGATTCGATGCTCTCGCGCATGCCGTCCAGCCGGTCCTCCATCCTTACAACCTCGGCCGCCAGGCCCCGGTCGTCGAATAGCACCGCAGCGTACGCCAGCCCGACGGCGGCCTCGGCCAGGTCCTTCATGTCGACCACTTCGTCCACCGCCTTGTCCAGCTCCCAGTAGCTCTGCTCGTCGGTGCTCGGACCCGGCTTGGCCGCCATTCCGGCCAGACGCCTCAGCTGCGGCATGCCCTCGGGGTCCCCCCGTACCACCAGAATGTCCGACCCCTGGAGA
>DATLGP010000002.1:0-4354 GCA_035540395.1 Actinomycetota bacterium | reverse complement strand
CAACGAGTCCGGAGACCAATGACCCGGCCACGATCAAGCCAATGTGTCCCCTTGCCCCGGGAGCAGCGGGGGATGGCCGGACCTGACCACCGTCGTGGGGAGTGGGGCTGGAGGAGGTGGTCACGTTGAACCTCGGGTTTTATGCAGACGGGGTCGCTTTAAGCCATCTGTCATCGTGGCAGCTGGCCTGCGTCAAAGGCGGGACCCGAATCTGTGTAGTAGCTACCATAACGTAGATTATTGAAGTTAGGCGCCCGTCGACGGCCGAGGAACCTCTGCATGCTGATCCGAGCGGTAGGCGACATCCGCCAGGCTCAACGCCGCCTCGATCAGTCCGCTGCCACCGAGGCCGGCCGCAACCTCGACCGGGCTATCGGCATCCAGCCAACGGAGGAAGAGTGGCGGAAGCGGGTCAAGCGTGAGCAGATCCTCGGGGATCAACCGTCGCCGGAGACGTTTCCTGCAAAGCCAGTTCCTCCAGACTCAAGCCAGAAGTGGACGCTCTGATCCAGGCGGCGATTCACCGGATGGGAGTCCCCGTAGGAGTCTTATTGTTTGATCCTCCGGCCCGATCATGCGCATGTCGACGCAATTATTGAACTAATTACGAAAGTTACGCGTACCTCGATGGTCGGGCGGAACCGACACATGATCGGATGGAACTAACGCCGCACAATTCTATTGAGTTCAAATACACTCCACGTCCGCCGCCTCCCAGCATTGACGTGTATGGATGGGCTTGCCAGACTGGTGGGCTTGATTGGAGAGAGTATGCCGCACAGTTCCAATTTGCCGACAAATCAAAATTCCAGCGGTCCCTCCGATCGCCATTTTTCACGCGTCGGAGCATTGACCGCCCTTCTCGGCCTGATCGTCTACGGAACATCGGCCATGCTGCACCCGGGAACTCCCCCTCATGAGACCCAAGCCGCATTCGCAGAGTACGCGGAAGAGCCGCTTTGGGGGCTCATCCACTTAGGCGAGTTTCTGGGCATTCTCCTAATGTGCGTTACGGGGCTGGCGCTTGCCTGGCGGCTGCGGCGGGGGGCCGCCGGCGTCTGGGCCGCCTTGGCGGCCGTTGCCATGACCCTGTTTGCAGCCGTGTACGCGATCTTCACCGCGGTTGATGGGGTTGCCCTCAAAGTCCTCGTCAGCCGTTGGGCGGATGCTGGACCGGAGGAGCAGCAACTGTTGTATGAGACCGCCTTTGCAGTCCGCCAGGTGGAGGCGGGACTATTCAGCCTTCAATGGCTTGTTTTCGGTTTGGCAGCAGGACTCTTCGCTCCCGCCTTTCTGAAGAGCGGAGTCGATCGATCCTGGGCTGTTGGTATGGGCATCCTGAGCGCCCTGGCCAGTCTGGGCACACTGGCCTTTGGGATCGTCCAGGCGCAAACCGGATTCTCGGAGCAGTCGATGGCCTTTCAAACCGGCCTGTATGTCGGCGTTCTTTGGATCATGCTCGCAGGGATCTTTCTCTATCGCTCGCCGAACCCGGACTGAGAGCGCCCGCCCCCTGTGACTGACACCAGCCACTCCGAACGGTGAGCGCAGAGCGGCGTCGAAGACGCGGTGCGCCGATCCCGCCGAGATCTACCTTGCACAGCCATGGAACCGGGCTTGTCGCCGCCCGGGACCTTGGGCGAAATGTTCCATGCTCCTACCGCCGGAGAAAGGCCTTGTCGGTCATTGCGTCCGGGGTTGCGCGTGAGCGCTCTAACGGTCCAGCCGCGCTGGAGCAGGCTTCGGGTTACTGCGCCGCCCTGCCGGCCGGTCGCGCCGCAGAAGGCGATGATGCTGCGAATCTCCTGGCCAATTTAGGGATCGTACGTCGATTGGCCGCCCCCGGGAAAACCTCCGGTGCCGAGGAGATGCAGCGGGTGCGCTAGAGGGCTGCTTCTCCCGGCTGGTCGAGGATTGTGAAAGCGGCCTCACCGGACTCGATCTTGGCGTCCAGAAGCTTGTTGTCCAGGAACGGCACTACTCGCTCGTCCAGAAAGACGTTGGCTCCAGCTTGCTCGATCTGCGTATCGCCGGGCTGGGGGCTGGCGGCAACCGAGAGCTCGAGCTTTGCCCGATCCTCGTCCATCGGTTGTATCGAGAAGCGGATCCCGCCGCTTTCGGCGGTTTCGGTGGTGGCAAGCACCTGCTTGATTGCCTGGGTCGCGTCTTCACTAAGTGTGAGCATTGGCCACTCCCTTCGATGTATCCCCGGCGGCGCCGTTGCGGGTACGGGGGTGCGGATGACCCCCTGCTGAGGTCATCCCTCCGGGGTCAGTTCGAGCCTCAGTCTCGGGGCTAGACAACCAGGTGTACCTCCAGTTTGTGGGTGAATGGCGTTCGATGCAAGTCGTTCGCCGGCGGAATTGGCCCGCTGCTTTGCGGGAGATGGCGAAGAGTCGATCAGCCAGCGCAGGTAGTGGATCAGTTTGGATCAGAGGGGGCTGCTTGACGCGAAAAGGGACCGCCATTCCCAGTATCAGCGGTCCCTTTTCGGAGTTATGCCCAACCCAGTTCCTCTTAAGTAGTCGGATCCTAAGAGTAGGGAATTCTCAGATTAGAATGTTGTAACGTCATTGGTCAAACCTAGACGACCGCCATCCGGGCTGGTAAGAGCATATTCACCTCGCAAGGACGATGTTGTAGATGTTGCTGGTGTTCGAGGCTGATCTGACCTAGGAAGCCGATTAAGTCCGTTTGCTGGATAGCGAACCGAGGAGGGGAACCGCTGATGCCTATTCCTCTCCGTCCAGCCTTGCCCACACTTCCGGAGCGCCTCCATAGAAAAGCTATGGCAGTTAGTAGCCGCGGTGCGAGCATGGGTTAGGGAGGGTAGGGCTCAAATCCTTTAGTCCGCTGCGTTTCCCGAATGTAGGTAACAATCGCGTCGATCTGCTGCCGACTCAAACCTGGAACCGGCGGCATATCGCCGAATGCCCAGTGGTGAGCCCTCGAACCGCGCTGGACGGCGAAAACGAACGCGGCGTCTGCGTGATGACTAGGCACGTACAGTTCGGACAGGAGCGACGGGCCCTTATCGGTGCCCCGTAGGTTGTTGCCATGGCACTCGGCACAGGTGAGCGGGTACAGCTCAGCGCCGGCGGCGACCAGAGTCGGGTCCTGGGGCTGGATCTGCTCTGCGTCGACATCCCCTACGCTGCACGCCGTCAGAACAATAATTGCTACCGCCGTAACAGCGCAGAGGCGTTTCATTTGGGACCTATTCTCCCCCGCTGGTTCTCCGTTATTGCCGGGTTCCCGTTCTTCGCTGCGCACCGGAAGGGGGCGACCATCGGAGTCTCGGCTTTGCCAGCCTAGGTGCTTTCCATAACATTATTGAAGTTAGCTGCCGAAGAGGTGCTCGTCAGATATCGATTTCGCAAATCTTGAAGAAACAGGACGGCCGTTTTGGTGACCCGAAGCTGCCCGGGCCCAAAGACAGCTGCGGCATACCGGCTCGTCGACCGATAGACGACCCTTGAGTCGGACGGGGTTACAGTCATCCAGGATCACACCAATGCACCGTGCTAGGCTAAAGTTGCCATGCTGCCCCAAGCACCGTTGATCTAATTTGGGCAGTCATATGGGCTTGGGGTCACGGATCTTGGCTCCTTCGTTAGTGAACGCGGGGTGACACAGTGATCGGCCGACGGAGTCTTTACACCCGACTAGGCTCAGTTGGCTTAGTCCTGATTCTCGTCTTTTCAGTTCTGGTTGGTTCGGCGCTGGCTGATTCCCACCCCGTGGACTTGGGGACGGCCGAAAGCTTTGCCGTGCTGGCTGGCCAAGGGGTAACCAACACTGGGTCAACAGTGGTCAGCGGTGACCTCGGCACCTGGCCCAATCCGGCCATAACGGGATTTCCGCCTGGGACGGTCATAAACGGAACAATTCACGCAGCCGACGCCGTGGCGCTCCAGGCTCAGTCCGACTTGACCATTGCCTACGATGACGCAGCGAGCCGGGCATGCGACCAGGACCTTACCGGCCAGGACCTTGGGGGCCTGACGCTGGTCGCTGGAGTGTACTGTTTCGATACTTCGGCGCAGTTGACCGGTGAGCTCACCCTGGACGCAGAGGGCAATCCCGACGCCGTATTCATCTTCAAGATCGGCAGTACCCTCATCACCGCGACCGACAGCACCGTGAACCTTATCAATGGAGCGCAGGCCTGCAACGTCTTTTGGCAGGTGGGCAGTTCCGCAACCCTGGGGGTGGGATCCACCTTTGCCGGAACCATCCTGGCTTTAACCTCCATTACCGCCAACACTGATGCCCAAATCGAAGGCCGTCTGCTTGCCCGAAATGGGGCAGTCACGTTGGACAGCAACATAGTCACCCGAGCAGATTGCGACAC
>DATLGP010000001.1:0-4541 GCA_035540395.1 Actinomycetota bacterium | reverse complement strand
CCCGCTCCGGCACCGGCACCGGCACCGGCTCCGGCCAAGGCGCCGGCCCCCCGAACCACGGCCAGCATCGACCCCTACCGGGGATTGGGCGCGTGGGTGGACATCTACGACTACGCCATTCGCGACACCATGGACATCCCCGCGGCAGTAAACATCATGGCGGACCGGGGGGTGCGCACCCTGTACCTGCAGACCGGCCGGTGGAAGGACCCCAACGACATCGTCAACGTGGCCGCGGTCAACCAGTTTCTCGAGCTGTCGCACGCCCGCGGCATGAAGGTGATCGGCTGGTACGTTCCGGGCTTCGGCAACATGGACCGCGACATCAGGCGCAGCATGGTGGTCCTCGAGCACAAGACGCCCAACGGCCACCAGTTCGACGGGTTTGCCCCCGACATCGAGACCCGGGAAGAGGTGGGCGGCGACGCCGGGCGCTACAACGCAGGCGCTGCCGAGTATTCACGCAGGCTGCGGGAACAGGCGCCGAATGCGGTGCTGGGCGCCATCGTCGACGACGCCAAGAACAACCTGAGGGCGCCGGCCCGGCACGCCGGGTTCCCCTGGACCGAGATCGCAGCCAACTACGACGTGGTGCTGCCGATGGCGTACTGGTCGGTCACCAAAGGTAGGAACGGCGGGTGCGGCACCCAGTACGACGCCGAGGCCTACATCCGGGAGGCCGTCGCGCTGACCAAGAGCTACATGGGGGTCGACAAGCCGATCCACCCGATCGGAGGCATCGCCGACTGCATCACCGAGCAGGAGGTGGTGGGCTACGTCGCCGCCGCCAACGCGGTGGGCATCGGCGGCAGCTTATACGACTACGCCACCACCCAGTCCAGCGGCGTCCCCATCTGGAAGCACCTGGCCGCGATCAAGTAACGCCCGGTCCCCGGACCCTTCGCCGCACCGAACCACGCGTTCCGACCTGATTTTCTCCCAGGTCCTTGGGTAGTCTCAGGGTGCCGGCAATTGTTGCGAGGCGGCCGCCGGGAGGAGGGGTCATGACTGACGAGGGTGAAGGGCCCGCCATGGGATGGGTCAGGGAGTACAACGCGCAGAACATGTCGCTGGACGAACTTGCGAACCGCATAGCGGGACACGATTTCCGGGAACGCAAGGGCGACAAGCAGATGCCGACCATGGCTCGGGCCCTCGAATACCAGGACGCCGACTACGAAGCCGGCACCTTCGACGACGTCTACCGGGCCAAGGCCTTCGGCCTGCTCACCCGCCAGGACATGGACACCATCATGGAGCGGATGGGCAAAGGCGAAGAATCCGAGGACCGGCAGGAGCCCGACTTCGTATGCAGCAGCGCACCGGCACCCGGCGAGGCACCCGTCCTTGAGATCCCGGCTTCACCCGAGCCGCAGCTGATCAAGGTGGACGACGGTTATATCCGGATCAAGGTCACAAGCTGACGCCCGGCGCCATCCGCCGGAGGTGGGCCCGGTTTCCGCAAGTCGAGATCCCGGTCGAGCGAAGAGCCATCGGAGGATAATTGGGGACGGGCCCCCGTAGCCCAATGGCAGAGGCAGGGGACTTAAAATCCCTCAAGTGTGAGTTCGAATCTCACCGGGGGCACCATCACCGCCCTATATGATCACCGTTGCGTCGGTTGGGAGCACCAACTACATTCTTGTCATTATCAAGGTGAGTTTCGTAGCGGCAGACCGTCTAATCTTGAAAAGGCTCGGCTCGTTCGTGCGGACAAGGAGCCCGAAGTGTCGAAGGTGACGGTGGATATCTCAGTGTCGCTCGACGGATTCGTCGCGGGACCGAATCCGACCCTCGAGGAGCCCCTCGGTGAGGGAGGCGAGCGTTTGCACGAGTGGGTCGTCGCGACGCGGCCGTGGCGCAAATCTCACGGGCTTTCCGGGGGCGAGACCGGCGCCGACGCCGATCTCATGGCCGAGTCGCTCGCGAGGGTGGGCGCTACCGTCATGGGCCGGCGGATGTTCAGCGGCGGTGCCGGGCCGTGGGCCGGCGATCCGAACCCAGACGGTTGGTGGGGGGACGATCCGCCGTTCCATCACCCGGTCTTCGTGCTCACTCATCACGAGCGGGATCCGGTCGCCAAGCAGGGCGGAACCACGTACACATTCGTTACCGGCGGCATCGAAGCTGCTCTTGAGCAGGCGCGTGCCGCAGCGGGGGACCAGGATGTCGTGATCGCCGGCGGTGCGAACGCGATCCAGCAGTACTTAAATGCCGGTCTCCTCGATGAACTGCAACTCCACGTTGCCCCGCTGCTGCTCGGTGGAGGCGTCCGGCTGTTCGATGGTGTGCAGAAGGCGCCGTTCGGACTCGAATACGCGAGCGTGATCGAGTCGTCCTCGGTTTCACATCTTCGTCTGCGCCTTCCGAAATGACGAATCCCACGAGGCCGGCTCGCATCAAGTAGGCGGGCAAATGGTTGGACGGGCATCGAGCTAGAAGAGACAAGTCCGCCCGGGGGGATAGGTGGAACTCGAGCTGATCCTTGCGGTAGTTGGGACAATGCTCTTTGTCCTGGGGCTGCTCTCGAATGTCATCAAGCGGCTGTTTCTTTCCTCTGTTCTGCTGGCTTTGATGCTCGGCGTGGGCGTGGGGCCGCATGGACTGGGATTGATCGATCCTGGAAGATTCCCTCCGGACGAATCCCGTTTGTTGGAGGAGTTTGCCCGCTTGACCCTCGCGGTCTCGCTCATGGGAGCCGGCCTGCAGATCTCTCGCTCCGACCTTCGTGAGAATCTCAAGCGCAGCGTCGTGCTGCTGGCCGCCGGGATGGTCGGCATGTGGTTGCTGACCGCCCTGGGCGCATGGCTTCTTCTCGGGCTTCCGATTTGGGTGGCGCTCCTGCTGGGAGCCATCCTCACGCCTACCGATCCGGTGGTAGCGTCATCGCTGGTCATCGGGGACCTGGCGAAGGACAACCTGCCGAGAGACGTGCGCCGGAGCCTGCAGATTGAAGCCGGCGCCAACGACGGCCTGGCCCTTCCCTTCGTACTGCTGGCGGTGTTCATGCTGGTGGAGCCCCCGGGTGACGCATTGACGAGCTGGGCAGCAGAGGCCGCCCGGGGGGTGGGCATAGCGGTCGCCGTGGGGCTGCCGCTGGGATGGTTGTGCGGAAAATTGGTGGAGCTCGCCGTTCACCGCTGGCAGGTTGAGATCACAAGCCTTTTCACCCTGGGTCTTGCTCTGGCTGGACTCACTCTCGGCATCGTGAGCATGCTGGGAGGCAGCGGCGTGCTGGGGGTCTTCCTGGCCGCCGTCGCCTTCTCCGTCGTTCTCGAGGAGAAGATCCGGGATGAGCTGGAGCGGGTTCAAGAGGCTGTCGCGCATTTTTTGGTCCTGCCGATCTTCACCTTCTTCGGAGCCGGGCTACCCTGGTCCGAGTGGCGGGGCTTCGGGATGGCGGGAGTTGGATTTGCCCTTTGGGTCCTGCTTCTGCGACGGGTGCCCGTTGTATGGCCCGCACTAAGGGCGGCGGGGACCGATGCCCGCAGAACTGCCTTCTTCGCCTGGTTCGGCCCGGTCGGCGTGGCCGCCATCTACTATGCGACATTCGTCGAACGCTTTCCGATCGAGGAGGGCGCGCAGATCTACGCGGCCACTGCTCTTGCAGTCTGCGCCTCCATCGTCGCCCACTCTCTGACCGCGACTCCCGGCATTCGGTGGTTCGGCGGCCGTTCCGCTTTCGGGACACTGCGCCACCCGTTGGACCGGCATGCCGAGGAAGCCGGTAAGCGCGGTGGACGGAGGGGATTTAGCTGCCTTGTCACAACGCCTTGTCCCAACCCGAGGTTTAAGGCTGCCGTCCCAGGCATAATCTTGTGTTGTGAAAACACCGGTGAAGATTGCCGTCGCGGGCGGCGGATACGGCAGGAAGGTCGCCCTGCCCGTATACAGCAAGCTCGAGGAATTCGAGCCGGTCGCTGTTTGGTCCCATACCCCCGAGCGCGCCTCGAAGGTTGCCAACGACTTCGACCTGTCGCTGGGGACATCCGACTTTGACGAACTCCTGTCGGTGCCCGGCCTGGAGGCGGTGCATGTCGCGACGCCGGTGGCCACTCACCTGCCGTTTGCCTGCGCGGTGGCCGAGCGCGGGCTGCACCTGCTGTGCGAGAAACCTCTGGCCGGAAATCTTAGCGAGGCACACCGGATCGCCGAGGCGGTGCGGTCCGCCGGAGTGGTCGGGGCTGTGGGCTATTCGCTGCGGATGAAGCAGACCCGCAGCCGGCTCATCGAGAAAGCCCGGCAGGTGGTGGGCAACCCCCGGATGGTTTCGATTTCGCTGGTGCACTCGGACCACGCCGAGCCCGGTTCCCGGCCTTTTACCTGGGTCCACGACGCCGGGCTCGGCGGGGGCCGGCTGCAGGGCTACGGCGTGCACGACCTTGACCTGTTGCTGGAGATCTTTCCGGAGGTCGAAGCGGTGGCGGCAGCGACGGAGGTCGGGGTTCCGATGCGCGACTCCGGTGACGGCGAGCTGCGGCGGGTCACCTCCGAGGACGCCTACGGCGTTTTGCTTCGGTTTCGCGGCGGGGGACTGGGAG